>NZ_OESQ01000001.1:2155000-2352500 GCF_900240245.1 Lachnoclostridium edouardi | reverse complement strand
TCTCGGCGCTGCTGCAGCCTGTCAGTAAAATAATCCCCAGGCAGATAACAGCTGCCCCCGCCGCTTTATTGATTCTTCTGCTCTTCCCCTTTATTTTCATTTAAAAACACCTCTGCTATTTTTAAATCCTCCGGCGTAGTTACTTTTAGATTTTTATAATCTCCCTGAATCAGCTTTACTTTTCTGTCAGTCATATGCTCTACTACCATGGCGTCGTCTGTAATCCCCTGCTGATATTCCTTTTTCGTAAATAGCTTATCATAAGCTGATCTGATTAAAGTATATTGGAAAGCCTGAGGAGTCTGTATTTGCCATACGAAAGCCCTGTCTGGAGTGATTTCTGCATTTCCGTTGGCATCTGCAATTTTCACAGTGTCCTTCACCGGCATTCCGATTACACAGGCATTATACTCCCTGGCCCCGTCTGCTGCAGCCTGGAGAATTTTTTCTGTCACCAAAGGTCTGGCTCCGTCGTGGATCAGCACCCAGCCTATTTCCTTCTCGTCTAAAGCCTTTAAACCTTGATACACAGAATGATACCTTTCTTCTCCCCCTGCCACCACTGCTTTTACTTTTTTAAAATTGTATTTTTTTACAATTTCGTCCTGGCAGTACTGGATTTCGTCCTTCCCGGTAACAAGAATCACCTGATCAATAGCGCTGTTTTCCAAAGCTTTTAAAGAATAATATATTAAAGGCTTTCCCCCTAAAAGCATAAATTGCTTCTGAATGGCGCTGTTCATTCTTCTGCCCTGGCCTGCCGCCAAAACTACGGCGGCCGTTTTTATTGCCTTATTATGGTCATTTTTCTTTACTTCATCCATAATCAGCGCTCTCCCAGCTTCAAATTAGGCACTGCGTTTAAATCCCAGCCAGCCCTGCTGCCTTTCTGGTACTCATAGTAAGCTGCAACGCCGATCATGGCTGCATTGTCTGTACAAAAAATGGGCGACGGATAATACAGCTTTAATCCTTCCTGGCTGCAGACCTCCTCCATGGCCTGACGCAAAGCAGTATTGGAGGCCACGCCCCCTGCTAAAGCTACTTTTTGATATCCATATTCCTTAGCCGCCGCCACAGCCCTTGTAACTAAAGATTCTACTACAGCATTTTGGAAAGAGGCAGCCAAATCCGGCACATAAATTTCCTCCCCCATCATATTTGCATGATTAATATAATTTAATACTGCTGATTTTAAGCCGCTGAAACTGAAATCATAGGGCGCCCCCTCTATTTTAGCTCTGGGAAACTCCACTGCATGTTTATTGCCGTCCTTAGCCGCCTTATCTACCTTAGGTCCTCCCGGATATCCTAAGCCTACGGCCCTGGCCACTTTATCAAAGGCCTCCCCCGCAGCATCGTCCCTCGTTCTTCCTATAATTTCAAATTCTCCATAATCCTTTACTATTACTAAATGAGTGTGGCCCCCTGAAACAATCAGGCACACAAAAGGAGGTTCTAAATCTGGATGTTCAATGAAATTGGCGGACACATGCCCTTCAATATGATGAACTCCCACTAAAGGCTTTCCTGCAGCATATGCAATAGACTTGGCCTCCGCCACTCCCACCAGCAAAGCTCCCACAAGACCGGGACCGTAAGTGACCCCTATGGCGGTAATGTCATTTAAGGTCACTTTGGCCTTAGCCAAGGCTTCTTCAATCACCTGATTTATTTTTTCAATATGCTTCCTGGATGCAATCTCCGGCACCACGCCACCGTACAAGGTGTGCAGGTCAATCTGAGACGAAATAATATTGGACAGCACTTCTCTTCCGTTTCTCACTACTGCTGCCGCCGTCTCATCACAAGAGCTTTCTATTGCAAGAATCAAAACATCTTCACTCATATTATTTCTCCTCTTAGATGTATCTTAAACGTTTTTTACTTTATTATTTTTCATCACTGTCAAATTCCAGTTCTGCCGTATACCCGTCCTTGGCTGCCTTTGTTCTGGGGAATATTTTCCTTACAGCGTCCATAAATTCCTCCGGCTTTGTCAGAGAAGGACTATAATGCGTCAGCCACATTTCTTTTGGCTGGGCCTTATCTGCCAGCCTTGCGGCCTCGTACATAGTCATATGTTTGTACTCTCTGGCCTTGCTCTCTTTGCCGTCCTCCCCATACATTCCCTCGCATATAAGCAAATCCGCCTCTCTGGCATACTCTGCAATGACAGGGACAGGTCTGGTATCTGTACAATAGGCTACCTTAATCCCCCGCCTTTCCGGCCCCAGAACCATGTCAGGAGTCAATGTTCTGCCTTCGTGCTCTATTGTTTCTCCCTTTTGCAGGCGGCTCCAAAATCTTTGAGGAATCTGCTGCTCATTAGCTCTGGTCACGTCGAACCGGCCTTTTCTCAAAATAGAAACTGCATATCCATAACAAGTTACATTGTGATTTACTTTATAAGCGTCAATTAAATACGGGCCTATTTTTAACTGCTCTCTGGGCTGAGAAAGCTCTATAAAACGCAAGGGAAACGGCAGCTCCGGAGCAATCGTCCGCAAAGCTGACACTACTTTTTCCAGCCCCTTAGGCCCTATGAGAATCAAAGGCTCTGTCCGCTCTGCATTTCCCATAGTCAGCAGAAGCCCCGGCAAACCGCTGATATGGTCCGCATGATAATGAGTAAAACATATAACATCAATGGGCTTTGGACTCCAGCCCTTTTTCTTTAAAGCCACCTGAGTCCCCTCGCCGCAGTCAATCAGCAGATTACTCCCCTGGCACCGGGCCATCATTGCAGTAAGAAAACGATAGGGCAACGGCATCATGCCTCCAGTCCCCAACAGGCAAATATCTAACATTATCCATCCTCATTTCTATGTTTTATTCCATTTATTTCTTAAATATCTACCTGGAATCATAGCACAACTACTTCCTTTTAATCAACTACAATGCATAAAGAAAGAAAAAAAGAGGACTAAAATGGTAGCTACTCATAAAACAGTATCAACTAACAAACTAAAATAGGGTGGCTGCCATACAGGGTGCAAAAAAGCGAGTAGGAAACAAAGCGTTTCTTACCCGCTTTTTTTCATGCACTTTGTTACGCAGTAGGCGGTCTGAACTCCTTTGTTCATGCGGCTTTGCGAGTGCAAAACAGGGACAACAAAGAGTTTATACCTTTTCCCTTAAAAACGCCTTTCTACTGCGTAACAAACTTATAGTAATTATCAGAGAAAGCATATAACCACCTATCTTGAATTTCCCTATGTTGGAAAAGCCTACATTGGATTATCCAACATTGGAAAAACCTACGTTGGAAAATCCAATGCAATTAAATAAAGATATATAAAGTAAAGATAAAATAATTACTGATTAAATCAATTACCCATTCCATTCCTATCCTTTCTCTACCCCCTTTCCTTTGTAGTAAAGCAAAGAGACAGAGCCGCCGGAATGGAAAAGAACAGAAGCGGCAATACAAAGAAATATCGTTTTCTATGTTACGCAGTAGAACATCATTTTTGAGGGTGGAAGTATAAAACCCTTACCTCTGCCCTTATTGCCGCTGTAATGCCGCTTAAATCAAGCGAGAAACGTACTCTATCGCGTAACATTCCATACTGACTTGAGAGCGTAAGCGGTTTATCCGATTGCGCTCTCTTAGCTGCCAAACAGCAAAGACAGGGAACGCCGTCAAGGACGCTTGCGTTTATTTTATCCTTGACGGCGTTTTCAGGCTTTGCTACTTCCTACCTGAAACGATACTTGAATAATGCCTGTATCAGTTGTGCTTCCAATCTATCTTGAATTTCGGCGTCATAATGCCCTTGAAATACAGACAGATGTTTGATGTACCCCCGATAATGCCATAAGACAGTATTTATCGCTTCCGGCTCTCCGGCAACTGCTTTCTCAATCGTTTCAAACGGTATCAGCTTTTCGTTCTTCATGCTCCAATCTCTCCAATTCTTTTCTTAATCTTTTGAGTGACGACAGTTTCCAGTAGTTTGCAGTTGTGCGACTTCTTCCGTATGCTTCGCCAATCCTCTTGTCCGTATAGTGGAAAAAGTAATACAGCACCAAAACTTCCTGCCGCAGTTCCGGCAAACTGGAAAATGCTTTTGCTAACTGTTCATTCTTGATTTCGATTATCTCGCCGCACACAACAAATCTTGTGGGCTGTTCCTCAAAATAGCTGTCTGTTGTAGACGGTTTATAATGTTTTTCTTCCATGAGATAATCAAGGGAAGTTTCCCATTTCCTCCGCCTGCCAATGTCCCGATAAGCAGACAGGGCGGTATTGCGAAGAACGATTTTACAAAAGGCTGCAAAGGTGTATTCGATATGCTCCTTGTATTGCTCCGAATAGTTCATTGTTTCACCCCCTTTCTTCCCAGTAGGGGGCTATTACAACAAACGCCTACGCAGCATAAAGCGGCATAGGCGTTTGGATAATATGAATTATTTAAGCAATCAATATGATTTGTATGTTCATCTTCATAGCCGCAAAATCCCGTTGCAGGAAACAGGCTTTTTTTGATGCTTGACAATGATTAAGGGTATAGAAAAAGGACATAGCGATACCTCCGAATAAAAGGAAAGAGCCGATAGTCTTGGATTTCTTAAATCCTTAACTATCGGCTCTGCGTCTGTGCGTCTGGCTCTTTGATAACTGATATATTCAATTTATGAGCATTGATTAAAGTTTCTTGTTTGCACTTCGGACAGTACAACGGAAATTTTTTTAATTCAGTATCTTCCCGTATTCGCAACCTTGTTTTATTTTTGCAAATCGGGCAATAAATCCAATTTTCAGTATTCATTATTTCCCTCGATGTTTAGCCTTTCTTTTTTCTTGACGTATGGCATATTGCCTTTCTTTTTCAGCTTCTTTCTGTTCTTTACTTTTGGTTTTTCGTTCTAACTTATTCTGCTCATGTTGAAGTTTTAATGCTTGCTGTGCCTTTGTTCCCATACCCTTATCCTTTAGCTGATTGTTAATTTCCCGCTGCATACGTTTAGGATTGATTTTTCGTTCCTCAGCCATTTGTGATTTGATAGGTGGGCTAAACTTCAAATTCTTCCAGTTGCATAATAGAAATTCATAAACTTCATAGTCTTTCGGCTCACTACCAAAAGTGATTTTACATACTTCATAGTGACCCTCATCAAATCGTTCATATAACCCAATCCAAAATGGAGCTTCAAACATAACCGTCAGGCTACATTTTACAGACATAATATTTATTCCTTGCTCATTTGAGCTTCAAAGTTTTCAAGCCATTCTAAAAGTGAATTGTAAAGAAGTTTCTGCTGCTCAAAAATTGTTCTGCCTACAAGCGGAATATCTGCATATTTTAGGGCATAATTTTCATTGGTTTCAGCAGAAATTTTTATGCTTTCTCTTAATTGTGTAATAAGTTTAATTGCTTCATCTGTACTTACTTTATTCAAATTTGCAATTACAACATTAAAATCAAATAAGAGAGGGACGCTTTGAGAAGCATAAGAGTACATTAGCTTTTCAAAGTACTCTTTTCCTTTCTCTGTAATTGAATAAATTGCCTTATCAGCAAATTTATCTCCTTTTACAATATCACTTTCTAAATAGCCTTTTTCCTTTAGCTGCAATACTTTTCTATAAATTGACGGTACACTTATTTTAGTCCATTTGGATAGGTTATGATATTCGACATCTTTTTGGATATCATAGGCACTTTGCGGTTTTTCCAATACAATACCAAGCACTACTAAATCTATTGACGACATATTCTACCTCCTTTTCTTTTGCTATTATCAATATTACTATCAATAATAGCAAAAGTCAAGAAAAAGGTGATTCAAAGGTGTTATGTGCTTTATTTCAGTCAACACTGTGCTATATGTAATCATATCTCAAAATAGTCGTGAAGCGTCGCAGATTGCGGCATTTTTCTTTTGCTTACATTTGGCATTTTGAAAAATCCACCGTCTTTATATGTGAAGAAACTTTTTGAAGAAATTTTCTCAAAACTTCGGCAAAATCGCCTTGTTCGGTGTTGTAGGTAGTGAGAGGATTTTCAAGAGGGTTTGGGAAACTTCCCAACAAGCAAAATGCAGGGCATTTTCGGAAAAGGGTACTCTTTTCCTATGCTTGCTATTCAACTATTCACTTTATCAGGCAAAGAAAGGACGGGAACGGAATGGAAAGGAAACGAAAAATCAAAGATGGGCATATCGTAGTGGAAAATCCGCTGTTTCAAGAACTGCCCCAACATGAAGTAACAATAAAATCCGGCAGGACGCTCTATCGCTTTACAGGCAGCTATGACGGGGAAAGAAGCCTGCCGCATAAAGTTTTACGGCTTATGGAGCAATCACCTATTGATGAAAAAGATAAGGAGCGTTAAAATGAGTATAAGCAATCCTGTATTGGCAGACTGCCCGCCGACGAAAGGAGCAGAAACTATGTTAAGGCAGTCTGGCAACAAAATTACCGCCCTCTATTGCCGTCTATCACGCGACGACGAATTACAGGGCGACAGCAACAGCATTGTTAATCAAAAGGCGATTTTAAGTAAATACGCAAAGGAAAATCATTTCTCAAACACCACATTTTTCGTGGACGACGGTTATTCCGGTACAAACTTCAACCGTCCGAGTTGGAGCGAACTTCTGGAACGAATTGAAAATGGAGAAGTAGCAACGCTGATAGTCAAGGATATGTCGCGGCTTGGGCGTGATTATCTGAAAGTAGGCTTTTACACTGAAATCCTGTTTGTGGAAAAGGGCGTACGATTTATCGCTATCAACAATGGCATAGACAGCGCAAACCAACAGGACAGCGACTTTACCCCATTTTTGAACATCATCAACGAGTGGTATGCAAAGGACACAAGCAAGAAAATCCGCGCTGTGATGAAGTCAAAGGGAGAAGCGGGAGAACATCTTTGCACCAACCCGCCCTACGGCTACATGAAAGACCCCGATAACAAAAAGAGGTGGATTGTAGACGAAGAAGCTGCCGGAGTGGTACGCCATATTTTCAGCTTATGCTTAGAGGGGTACGGACCGACGCAGATTGCCCGTATTCTGAAAGCAGATAATATTATAACCCCCACTATCCATTTTCAGCAGGCAGGCAGAGCAACAAGAAACACGCCGCCGGATAATCCTTGTAACTGGACAGGCGATACCATAGCAGATATTTTGGAGCGACCGGAGTATCAGGGGCATACGGTAAACTTCAAGACCTATAAGCAGTCATACAAGAGTAAAAAGACCTGTTACAATCCAGAGGAAAAATGGCTTGTGTTTGAGAATACCCATGAAGCGATAATTGACGCTGACACATGGGCGAGGGTGCAGGAATTACGGAAGAACAAACGCCGCCCGACCAGAACAGGGAAAACAAATATGTTCTCCGGCATTGTGCGCTGTGCCGATTGCGGCGAAAAGCTGTATTATTGCACAAGCAAGGACTTTGAAGCAAGGCAAGACCATTTCGTTTGTTCTACTTCAAGGCTCAAAGGGAAAGAGGTTTGCCCTACTCATTTTATCCGCGCCGTTGTCTTGGAACAGGGCGTACTTGCTCACATGAGATTGACGATTGCCTGTGTCGCTAACCATGAAGAACAATTCCGCAAAGCTATGGGCGCAAAACAGAAAGCTGAAGTGAAAAGGGAACTTGCGGCAAAGCGGCGGCAACTGACACAAGCAGAACGCCGGATAGAGGAACTTGACCGATTGTTCAAGCGTATTTACGAGGATAACGCCAATGGAAAACTATCTGACAACAGATTTCAAATGCTCTCTGACGATTACGAACAGGAGCAGGAAGAACTGCGGGAAAAGCTGTTGCGATTGAGTGAAGAAATTACGAAGCAGGAAGAACAATCAGAGAACATTGACAGGTTTATCAACAAAGTACAGAAATATCTTGACTTGGAAGAATTAACACCCGCTGTCTTAAATGACATGGTAAAGGCTGTGTATGTTCACGCGCCGGACAAGTCAAAGGGGTATAGGGAACAGCAAATTGACATTTCCTATGACCTTATGGGAATACTCCCCGCGTCTTTGCTGAATGACCTACAAAATGGAGAAACGGCATAGCCCGCAAGCTACGCCGTTTCCGAAAACATTTCTAATACTGTCTTATGAGTGCTGCCCAAAAGTCCTCTCTTTTTTGTCTGCCTCAGAACAATTCCTTTTGTTCTTCTGTCTCCACTGGAATTCTAAACTGCCGAATGATTTCATCATAGCATTCTTCACATAAATCAAAACAATGAATTTCTCCATCCTTTTCTGAAAAGTAATCCCAGGTATGTTCAATGTGAATCACGCCTTCTCTGGCGATCCCTGACTCTACCACCAGCTTTTTCCCACAGTGATTGCAGATGACAGATTCCAGCCTGCCCTCGTTTCCGTACCTTCTCATTCTTTTATCCTCACCTTCCTCTTTCCGGCCTTCCTTCCCCGGCTTTCGTTCTCCTGTCCGGAGAAACTTTTTACCTGCAAATACAAAGCAGGGGCAGCCCTCCGGGTACCCCTACATTATAATACATTCTCTTTTGATTTTAAGTGGTAAATCTTTCAAACCAAGGTCATTCCCATCAGGATTCCATCCTCCTTGGGATCAGAATAATAGTCTTTCCGCTTTCCCTCTTCCTGAAAACCCCTGGATTTATATAGGCTTCTGGCCGCCAGATTGCCTTCCCGCACCTCCAGCATAATTCTTGCCGCGCCTTGAGCCTTGGCATATTCTGTCATGGCTTCCATCAGTTTACTTCCAAGTCCCAAGCGTCTTTTGGAAGGATCAGCGGCAACCCGGAAAATTTCTCCCTCATCCGCCAGAATACGAATAATTCCGTACGCCCGGACTGCCCCCTGGCTTTCCAAAACCAAACACCTATCCAACCTGCTATCCAGCAGCTGTGTTATTGTTTTTTCAGACCAGCTGTCAGAAAAACAGATTTTTTCCAGATAAGCGATCTGCTTCACATCTTTTTCTTCCAGCTTTCTAATGCACATTAAAGCTCCTCCCCGGCTCTTTCTCTTTCCGCCTGGGATTTTCTCAGATAATCAGGGCGGTGTTCTGCTGCAGACTCCACTTTTCCCTCCTGATAATATACTGCGCCCAAGGCTGCTACAGCTCCCGCCCTTTGACGGTTCATGTGGGCAGGGGCAAATTCATAGGGGGCCTTCATCTCTGCTTTTAATATATCCTTATATACAGGAACTCCGTCCCCCAGAAAAACAGCTTTTTCTCCCAGGTTATTTAGCTTCTCTGCCAATTCTTTAATGTCTGCAGGGCACTGGGCCATAATTGGGCAGAATCCGTTCTTTAAAGAATAAATACCTGTATAAACCTGATTTCTTCTGGCATCCATAATTGGGCACACTACCCCGTTATATCCCCACATATTATAAGCCAGCGCATCTACTGTGGGCACATGAATCAAAGGCTTTTCTAAAGCCAGTCCCAGCCCCTTTGCCGTGGCTGCTCCAATACGCAGACCGGTAAAGGAACCTGGCCCCCCGGACACTGCAATAGCATCAATGGTATTTAAATCCAGGTCTATCATTTCAGCCACCTGATCCAGCATAGGTAGAAGGGTCTGGGAATGGGTTTTCTTAAAATTCACCGTATATTCCGCCGTCATAACCTGGTCTGTAACTACCGCCACAGAAGCCACTAAAGATGAACTTTCGATTCCTAATATTTTCATTTTTTTCCCTCCACCGTAATCTTCCGGTAGTCAAATCCCTTATCCATATTTTTTTCAATGGTAATTTCTATTACATGTTTGGGCAAAATCTCTTCAATTAAACTGGACCACTCAATCAGGCAGACTCCGTCGCCGTAAAAACAGTCCTCATACCCGATTTCCTCCATTTCCTCCACATCCCCGATGCGGTAAACATCAAAATGATAGAAAGGAAGGCGCCCCTCCTCATACTGCTGAAGTATTGTAAAGGTTGGGCTGTTTACCGGCCCTTCAATTCCCAGCCCTCTGGCAAAGCCCTGAGTAAATACTGTTTTTCCCGTGCCCAGATCTCCGTTCAGGCAGTAAATTTCTCCTGCCTCTGCCTCGTTTCCCAACTGCTCTCCCAAGGCAAAGGTCTCCTCCGGACTATTTGTCTCCATCCACATATTATAAACCTCGTAATTATAAGCCCTTTAACTGATTCTTTGGCACATGTCCCCGGATTATCTCAGACAGCTCTTCCATGTCCCCTGCCACTACGTGAAGAGGCAGTAAATATGCTCTCATCTTATCCATATAAATGATCAGCATACTTCTGGTTTTCACTACTTTAAAAACCCTGTTCCACGGAACAGCCGTCTCCTGGCCTGCCTGTCCAATAATCAGCTGATCTCCAAATTCCAGGTCTATGGCTTCCTTAATCACCGGATCTCTGGCCTGCTGCTTTGCCCTGGCGAATACCATAAACGGCTGGGTCACTGTCAATAAAAGCGCCAGCATCACCAAAACTCCCACATAGCCGTATGAAAATATATCCTGTTTAAAAATCAACAAGTATAACGCTACTATAGTTACCATTATGTTAAAAATCCCCTGAACGCTTCTATAAATATTATACATAGAAAAGCGCCATAAATCCCCTGCCTCTAACTGTACGTGAAATTTCATATTCTACCTCTTTATATTTTCATGGTAAGAGAAATTCTCTTCTTTGCCTGATCCACAGAAAGTACCTTTACCTCTACAATATCCCCAACGCTCACTGCCTCTAAAGGATGCTTAATGTAGCGTTCTGTCATCTGCGATATGTGGACCAGCCCGTCCTGATGCACTCCTATGTCCACAAAGGCGCCAAAATCAATTACATTCCGCACTGTGCCTTTTAAAACCATACCAGGCGTTAAATCCTTAATATCCAGCACATCTGTGCGGAGAATCGGCCCGGGCATCTCAGCTCTTGGGTCCCTGGCCGGCTTTTCAAGCTCTGACACAATATCTTTCAAGGTGATCTGCCCAATATTCAGCTCGTCTGCCAGCTTTTTATAATCGTGGATCTTTTTCCCCAGCTCCTTTAAGCCGCTGGCTGAAATATCCTCCACCTTATATCCTAACTTCTCCAAAAGAGCAGAAGCTGCCTGGTAGCTTTCCGGATGAACAGATGTGCCGTCTAAAGGATTTTTTCCTCCCTGGATTCTCATAAACCCGGCGCACTGTTCAAAAGCCTTAGGGCCCAGCTTGGCCACCTTTAACAGCTGTTTTCTGTCTTTAAAAGCTCCGTTTTCCTCTCTGTAGGCCACAATATTTTTTGCAATAGTTTTGTTAATCCCGGAAATATATTCCAGCAAGGAGGCAGAGGCCGTATTTAAATCTACTCCTACCTTATTTACACAGTCCTCCACAACTCCCTGCAACGCCTCGCTGAGATGCTTTTGATTCATATCGTGCTGATATTGTCCTACGCCAATAGATTTAGGATCAATCTTAACCAGCTCTGCCAATGGGTCCTGAAGCCTTCTGGCAATGGAAACTGCGCTTCTCTGGGCCACGTCAAAGTCCGGAAATTCTTCTGCAGCCAGTTTGCTGGCCGAATATACAGAAGCCCCGGCTTCATTTACAATAATATACTGAACAGACTCCGGGATTTCCTTTAACAGCTGTACAATCACCTGCTCCGACTCTCTGGAAGCAGTGCCGTTTCCCACTGATATCAGAGAAACGTGATATTTACTGATCAGGCCTTTCAGCACTTTCTTAGCCTCTTCTACCTTTTTCTGAGGCTCCGTAGGATAAATCACTACTGTATCCAAAACCTTTCCTGTACTGTCTACTACTGCCAGCTTACACCCTGTTCTGAAGGCCGGGTCCCATCCCATAACTACTTTACCTGTAATAGGCGGCTGCATAAGAAGCTGCTCCAGATTTTTTCCAAAAACCTTTACCGCTCCCTCCTCAGCTGCTTCTGTCAGCTGGTTTCTCACTTCTCTTTCAATGGCCGGGGCAATTAAACGTTTATAACTGTCCTCAATAACCTCCTCCAGCACAAAGGTTGTATAAGGGTTGTCCCTCTGTATAATCTTCTTTTTTAAATACCTGCTGATAACTTCCTCCGGCGCGTTTACCTTCACTGTAAGCAGCTTTTCGTTTTCTCCTCTGTTTAAGGCCAACACTCGGTGGCCTGCGCACTTTCTCACCGGCTCCTCGTACTGATAATACATTTCATACACAGAAGACTTTTCCTCATCCTTAGCTGAGGACTGAATCATTCCCTGATCTGTTGTCACTCTTCTAATGTATGTACGGTATTCCGCGTTGTCGGAAATTCTCTCTGCCAAAATATCTTTTGCGCCGTTTAAGGCTGCATCCACGCAGTCAACTTCCTTTTCCTCTGAAATATATTTTTCTGCTTCCTTTTCCAAAGGCTCTTTAGCTGTCTGCTGCATAATATAATCAGCCAAGGGCTCCAGCCCCTTTTCCCTGGCAATCATAGCCCTGGTTCTCCGTTTTGGACGGTAAGGACGATATAAATCCTCTACTGCCACCATAGTCATGGCGCCCTGGATTTGAGCCTCCAGCTGAGGCGTCAGCTTTTCCTGCTCCCTGATAGAGGAAAGCACCTGCTCCTTTTTCTCCTCCAGTCCTCTTAAATATTTTAATCTTTCATCCAAGCTGCGCAGCACCTCGTCATTTAAGGAACCTGTCGCCTCTTTTCTATAGCGGGCAATAAAAGGAATGGTATTTCCCTCATCAATCAGCTTAACTGCTGCCTCCACCTGATGCCGTCCAACCTGCAGCTCTTTCTGCAATACTTCTATGATGTCCATTTTTTGTCCTCCATGGCTGTTTTTCACAGCCTCTTTATCCAGTTTATTATATAGCGAAACTTTCTCTTCGTCTAGACAATATTTCTTTTTCATGCTAATATGAAAAGGTGCTTTCTAAGGAAGAGCACATGATTTTTAAAGGAGATTTCCATGAATATACAAAACAATTTAAATAACCAGGAACAGGAAGGGTCTCCTTCTGCTGCCCCTGGTAAACCTACGCCCAATAGGCTGGCTATTTTTTCTCTGCTTATGGGCATCGCGGCTATTTTATTTTGCCTTTCTCCTATTATTCAGTTCTGTATAGGAATGGCGGCCATTACCTCTGCTGTGATTGTCCGTTTAAATGACCGGTCCAACAAAATGGCGTTATTCGGCCTTATAGGAGGAATCATAGGCATTATTATCAGCTTTGTCGTCCTTTTGATGATTCTCTATGTATACAATGTGGTGCTGGAAGATCCTGTACTTGGACCTATGTACAATAACATGTACCAGCAAATTATGAATTACTGGAGCTCTGCTTCATAATTTTATAAGTTAATTGATATACTGTACTTCTGCAATATATCAATCCCCCGTCCCAGAAGCATATAATTCTTAAAAATCCAGTTTATTATTACAATTCCCAGCCCGGCGTACAGGATTATATAAAAAATCCTGGCGCAGAGGGCTGGTTTTCCTTTTCTGGACAAATACAAAAAAAGTCCTGCCTCTGCCGCTGCTGATATTACAATATAAAGGACAATGGGATGGCAGCAAAAGCTTGCCCATATATTACCTTTTAAAAGATATAAAACTGCTCTTGTGCCTCCGCAGCCAGGACAGTAAAGCCCTGTATAATAATGAAACAGACAGGGCGAAGGTAAACCCTGTCTGAGTAATTCTAATATCTGACCTGTCAATGCTTATTTTGCCTCCTGAAAAATCCACATTTAAAACTTATCTGGCATTTTATATCTATTTTTAAGACAGCCTTGCCCTAATAAACTTTATAAAAGGAAAATCAGAAAGCTTTTCCTGGAATATACCTTCCTCCATAGTCTCTGTAAGAATAGCAAATTCTAATTCTTCTCCATCTAAAGCAAAAGCCTTTATCGGCCCGAAAACGCTTTCAGCTTTTTCAAGCAGCTCCTCTTTCTCTCCCTTTAATCTTACAAAATACTGGAATTTGGCTGAGGCTGTTGAGGCTATCTCCTGCTTTTCCTCTCCCCATCCCATTTCTACATTGGTATCCATGTGAAGAATTGCCTGTATCATGTCTGCCACCACGGCGCTGGCTGTAGGAAGCTTTCCTGCCCCTTTTCCGTAAAACATTGTCTCTCCTAACATGTTTCCTCTGACCAAAATTCCATTAAAAACATCGCAGACTGAGTATAAAGGATTGTTCCGTCCAATCATTACAGGCAGCACCCAGGCGTGAACTGAATCCCCCTCTATTTGGCTGGAGCCTAACAGCTTAACAGAAGCTGCCATTTGCCTTGCATACAAGAAATCCTTTGCCTCTATGTCAGTAATACCTTCTGTATGAATTTCCTGATAATCTACTTCTTTTCCAGTTGCCATGGCTGTAAGAATGGCCAGCTTCCGGCACGTGTCGTGGCCTTCTATATCAGCCTCCGGATTTCTCTCTGCATACCCTAATTCCTGAGCCTCTTTTAATACTGCTTCAAAAGTCTGGCCTTCCTGATCCATTTTTGTCAGAATATAATTAGTAGTTCCGTTTAGAATTCCTGTAATCTCCTCAATCCGCTCTCCCATCAGGCAGCGGTACAGCGGGCGGATAATAGGAATGCCTCCTCCTACGCTGGCCTCAAATAAAAAGTTTACCTGATTTTCTCTTGCGATTTTTAAAAGCTCTGTGCCATGAGCGGCAACCAGGGCTTTGTTGGAAGTCACCACATGCTTTCCCGCCTGCAGACAAGCTTTCACCCATGGAAATGCCGGCAAAAGCCCTCCCATGGTTTCCACTACTACCTTTACGTCCTGATCCTTTTCAATTATTGAAAAATCGTGAATTACTTTATGTTCAAAAGAGGTTCCCGGAAAATCTCTAAGATCCAGAATATATTTTACCTCTAATTCCTGTCCCAGCTGATCTGTCACTACATCTTTGTTTTTCTCTAAAATCTCAACTACACCTGAGCCAATTGTTCCTAATCCCATCACTGCTGCATATATCATTGTTTTTTTACTCCCTGGCTAAAATTTTTATATAATGAACGTTTTTCTTCTCTTCTATCTCTTCTACCATCTTAGAAATATTTCCAGTATCAGAACGCACCTCCACACTTAATGTCAGCGTAGCCACTCCATTTACCGGAATACTTTGATGGATTGTAAGAATATTGGCCTTATATGTAGCTACCACATGGAGAATTTCTGATAAAAATCCCTGCACATCATCCATTTGTATTACTAAGGTAATGGTCTTTCCCTTTGCATTGTCATAAAACGGAAAAATATCGTCTTTATATTTATAAAACGAACTTCTGCTGATTCCTACCCGATCTGTTGCTTCCTGAATTGTAAGGACCCGTTCAGACTCCAGAAGTCTTTTTGCTTCTACAACTTTTCTCAGCACCTCCGGCACTGCTTTCTGCTTAACTACAAAATATTTATTCTTGTCCTCCATCGCCGCTCCTTCTGTTCGTTCTGCAAATACATCTGTGCTTGCAGTAAAGATATTAACACGATTGCCAAAAGAATGCAACAAATTTTTCTTTGAAAACAGAAAAAACCAGAAAATAAGATCTGACATAAAATTCACATGTCTTCATCCTTTTTTCTGGTTTTTTATTTTACTGGTTTTCCTGGGTTTCTTTGCCAAGGTTCTGCCATTTTAAATAGGCGCTGATAAAGGGGTCTAGGTTGCCGTCCAGAACAGCTGCAGCATTGCCGC
Source organism: Lachnoclostridium edouardi (assembly GCF_900240245.1). Lineage (GTDB taxonomy): Bacteria > Bacillota > Clostridia > Lachnospirales > Lachnospiraceae > Lachnoclostridium_A > Lachnoclostridium_A edouardi. The sequence goes on along the minus strand of NZ_OESQ01000001.1, from coordinate 2,336,856 downwards.
TTTCTGCGTTGGTCCTGTGGTCCTTCACCATTGTATACGGCTGAAGGACATAGGAACGAATCTGGTTGCCCCAGCCGATCTCCTTTACGTCTCCTCTAATATCTGATATTTTTTCTGCATTCTCCTGCTGCTTCAGCATATACAGCCTTGCCTTCAGCATCTGCATGGCTTTATCCTTGTTCTGGAACTGAGATCTTTCATTTTGACACTGAACTACAATTCCCGTTGGAATGTGGGTAATGCGCACAGCTGAAGATGTTTTATTAATGTGCTGTCCACCGGCGCCGCTGGAGCGATAAGTGTCAATGCGCAGATCGTCCTGGTTAATCTCCACATCCAGGTCTTCCTCAATATCCGGCATTACATCGCAGGATACAAAGGAGGTCTGTCTTTTTCCCGCCGCATTAAACGGGGAAATTCTCACAAGACGGTGCACTCCTCTCTCTGACTTTAAATAGCCAAAAGCATTTTGACCGTTGATCTGAACTGTAACGGACTTAATACCGGCCTCGTCTCCATCCAGGAAGTCCAAAACCTCTGTAGTAAATCCTTTGCTGTCAGCCCATCTGCAGTACATTCTGTACAGCATACTGCACCAGTCGCAGGATTCTGTGCCTCCTGCGCCTGCATTTAAGCGAAGAATGGCATTGCAGCCGTCGTATTCTCCTGACAGCAAGGTGCTGATGCGCATGGACTCTAATTTAGATTCAAAATCCTTTACCATCTCCGCCACTTCCGGCACAACAGAAGGATCATTTTCCTCATTGCCCATTTCAATCATCAGTTCAATTTCTTCCAGTTCCTCTTCCAGCTTTTTATAGCCGTCCACTGTATCTTTTAAATTCTTAGCCTCTTTTACAATTCTGGTGGAGCGCTCCGGATCATTCCAGAAATCCGGCTCCTCCATGGATTTATCTAATTCATCAATTCTCTTGACCTTGTTGTCCAGGTCAAAGTGAATCCCTCACTTCCACTAATGGTTTCTTAAAGGTAGATAATGTATATTTGAACTGATCCAGCTCAACCATTGTGTCACCTTCTTTCTATTATTTATTATACTGGCTTTCTGCCGCAGCACTGTTTATACTTTTTGCCGCTGCCGCAAGGACAAGGATCATTTGGATAAACCTTGCGCACATCACGGCGCTTTGGCGCCTGAACTGCGCTGTCGTCCTTATTTGTACCTGTAACCTTAGCCGCAGGCTCTCTCTCCACCTTCTGCTCTACGCGAATATGAAAAAGAATTCTCACTGTCTCCTCGCAGATTGCCGCAGTCATGCCCTCAAACATTTCATAGCCGCTCATCTTGTACTCTACAAGAGGGTCTCTCTGTCCATATGCCTGAAGTCCAATACCCTGGCGCAGCTGGTCCATATCATCAATATGGGACATCCACTTATTGTCAATTACTTTTAGAAGAATCACGCGCTCAATCTCTCTGATCTGCTCAGAATCCGGGAATTCCGCCTCTTTTGCCTCATAAAGCTTAATGGCCTTTTCCTTCAGCATATGAGTCAGCTCAGACTTCTTCATTCCCTTAATCTCATCTGTCAGGGAAACCGGTCCCAGAGGGATAACCGGAAGCAGCAGATTATTCAGCTCTCCAAAATCCCAGTTTTCAGCAGACTGCTCATCTGAAATGGACATGTCCACAGAATTCTCAACTATATCAGTAATCATCTTCAGAACCAGATCGCGCATATTGTCGCCGTCCAGAACTCTTCTTCTTTCTGCATAGATGACTTCACGCTGCTCGTTATTTACCTCGTCATATTTCAGAAGCTGCTCACGAATACCATAGTTGTTGTTCTCAATCTTCATCTGAGCCTTTTCAATGGCATTGGAAAGCATCTTATGCTCAATCTGCTCGCCTTCCGGCACACCTAAAGCGTTAAACATTCCCACAAGACGCTCAGAACCAAACAGTCTCATTAAATCATCTTCCAGAGAGATGTAGAATCTGGACTCGCCTGGGTCCCCCTGACGTCCGGAACGTCCTCTTAACTGATTGTCAATACGTCTGGATTCATGGCGCTCTGTACCAATGATCTTCAAACCGCCGGCAGCCTTAGACTCGTCGTCCAGCTTAATATCTGTACCACGTCCCGCCATGTTGGTGGCAATCGTAACCGCTCCGTGTATACCTGCGTCTGCTACGATCTCAGCCTCCAGCTCATGGTACTTTGCATTCAGCACCTTATGAGGAATTCCTTTTTTCTTTAACATCTGGCTAAGCATCTCGGAAGTCTCAATAGTAATAGTACCCACCAGCACAGGCTGTCCCTTTGCGTGAGTAGCCTCAATCTCATCTACAACAGCTTTAAACTTCTCTTTTTTTGTTTTGTAAACTGCATCCTCGTGGTCAATACGGATTACCGGTTTATTAGTAGGAATGGCAATGGCGTCCATACCGTAGGTATTTCTGAACTCTTTTTCCTCAGTTAAGGCAGTTCCTGTCATACCTGATTTCTTATTAAATTTATTGAAGAAGTTCTGGAAAGTAATTGTAGCCAGAGTCTTGCTTTCTCTCTTTACATTGACATGCTCTTTTGCCTCAATGGCCTGATGAAGTCCGTCAGAATAACGGCGGCCAGGCATAATACGTCCTGTAAACTCATCTACAATAAGAACCTCGTCGTCCTTTACTACATAATCTTTATCGCGGAACATCAGATAATTGGCGCGCAGAGCCAAAATCACATTGTGCTGGATCTCCAGATTTTCCGGGTCAGCCAGGTTTTCAATGTGGAAGAACTCCTCCACCTTCTTAACGCCGTCTGCAGTCAAGTTGACAATCTTGTCCTTTTCATTAACAATAAAGTCGCCTTCCTCCTCAATCTCCTCTCCCATAATGGCAGCCATCTTGGAGAATTCCGCAGACTCTTTTCCTTTTTCCAGCTGGCGGGCCAGCACATCACAAACCTCGTACAGCTTTGTGGACTTGCCGCTTTGTCCAGAAATAATCAAAGGTGTTCTGGCCTCGTCAATAAGTACAGAGTCCACCTCGTCGATAATAGCAAAATCCAGATCTCTTAAAACCATCTGTTCTTTATATATAGCCATGTTGTCACGCAGGTAGTCAAATCCCAGCTCATTATTGGTTACATATGTGATATCACAGCCATATGCTTTTTTTCTTTCGTCGCTGTTCATAGAGTTCAGCACAACGCCTACAGTCAGACCCAGAAACTCATGGACTCTTCCCATCCACTCTGCATCTCGCTTTGCCAGATAATCATTGACTGTTACAATGTGCACGCCTTTTCCGGCTAATGCATTTAAATATGCAGGAGCTGTGGAAACAAGGGTTTTACCTTCTCCGGTTCTCATCTCCGCAATACGCCCCTGGTGAAGAACGATTCCACCAATCAGCTGTACACGGTAATGCTCCATATTTAATGATCTTTTCGCCGCTTCTCTGACAGTTGCAAATGCCTCAGGAAGAATGTCGTCTAATGTCTCTCCATTTGACAGTCTTTCCTTAAACTCTCTTGTCTTGTCCCGCAGCTGGTCATCTGACAATGCCTCCATCTCCGGTTTCAGACTCTCTATTTTGTCCACAATAGGATAAATGAGCTTTAACTCTCTCTCACTATGTGTACCAAATATCTTTTCCAAAATGTTCATAAATTCTCTCCTGCTTCTATGCTATACTTCTTATTAAACAGTACAATCCAATATATTGTAGCACCTTCCTCTTGTTTATTCAACTCATTCATAAAAATTTAACATTATCTGATTTCCCAATGTGTTTCCCTTTCTCGACATAAATTGACATAATTGTATATATTACGGTAAACTTAGCAAATTGCACAAAAAAAATGTCTCTTTTTTGACTTATCCACATTATCCACAATCCGGCTGTGAAAAAGTACCCATTGTTATCCACAGGCAAAATCGCGTATTCTGGCACATATCTTAGTTATACACCAAGTTATCCACATTATCCACACTATTTTTTTCCATAATTCTCCCTTTTTAGAAATAGCTTATCATTTTTTTATTTTTGTACACATCTAATAAACTTCATTATTTCGACAAAAAATACACCAGAACTATTGACTTTTTCTTGAGGGGACAGATAGTAATGCAACACTATATTATATGAATTAGAAGCAGCATTTTAGAAAGAATTTAGAATAATTGTCAAAATATTTATGAGAATCAGATTGAGTATTATGAATTTATATGGTATACTAATGTTATCACAAGAAAAAGGAGCTGATAGTTTATGCGTTATGTGATTACAGGCAGAAATATTGAGGTAACTCCTGGTTTGAAACAGGCAGTGGAGGACAAGATTGGCAAGCTGGAGCGGTACTTTACTCCTGACACAGAGGTAATTGTAACTTTAAGTGTTCAGAAGGACCGCCAGAAGATTGAGGTAACTATTCCTATGAAAGGCAATATTATCCGTGCGGAAGAGTCCAGCAGCGATATGTATGTATCCATTGATTTAGTAGAAGAGATTATTGAACGTCAGATTAAAAAATATAAAAGAAAACTGATAGACAAAAAACAGTCTGCCCTTTCTTTCTCTGAAGCTTTTATTAAAGAAGAATATGATCTGGACGACGAAGTCAGGATTATGAAGACGAAAAAGTTTGGAGTAAAGCCTATGGACCCTGAAGAGGCATGTGTACAGATGGAGCTTTTAGGCCACAGCTTTTATGTATTTTTAAATTCTGAAACTGAAGAGGTCAATGTAGTTTACAAGAGAAAAGGCAACACTTACGGTTTAATTGAGCCAGAATTCTAAAAACGATTTATTTGGAAACGCTGCCGCGGCAGCGTTTCTTTTATGGTATAAGCGAAAGGCAAGTATTATGGAGTATTTGTGGAGGAATATGAAAAAATGAATTTTATGGAATTAATGCAGTTAAAAGAGGAATGGGCGCATTTTCGTTCCCGCCATCCAAAGTTTCCTCTTTTTTTGAAAGCAGTTCACAGGGAAGCTATTATGGAGGGAACAGTAATTGAGATTCAGGTAACAGCTCCTGACGGAAAAACTATGAATTCTAATTTAAAAGTCAGGAAAGAAGATCTGGAGCTGCTGAAACGACTTGAAAAAATGTTTTAAAGCTACAAAGAACTTTTGAATAAAAGAAATGTAAAACAGGGAATACAAAGTATACGGAAAACCTTCTTCTGATACCTTTGTATTCCCTATTTTTATTTATATGTTGTCAGCCGGCCGCTGAATTACTTTTCTTCGTTTTGTCCCACACAGATTTTAACACCGGGAATGTACACATAAGTATTGTCATAATAATAAAGAACCAGCAAATACCTCCTCTGAAGAAAATGGAAATATCTCCTCTTGTCATGTCAAAGGACTGACGCACGTACTTTTCCAGCATCGGAGCAAGTACAAAGGTAAGCAGCAGCGGCGCCGACGGAATCTGAGAAACCTTCATTAAATAGCCTACTACTCCTGCTCCCAGCATAAAGTATACGTCAAACATATTATTTGAGGTGGAATACGCCCCCATGACGCAGATTGCCGTAATAACAGGAATCAATATAGCATTAGGCACTTTAATAGCCTTTACTAAAAGAGGGATACATAAAAATGCAATTAACAGACAGATTATATTTCCTAAATACATAGAAGCAATTAAAGGCCAGACAAAATCCGGATTATCTGTAAATAAGGTAGGTCCCGGTCGAAGACCCCACATCATCAGGCCTCCTAACAAAACAGCTGTAGTGGAGCCTCCCGGAATTCCCAATGTAAGCAGAGGAGCAAAGGCACCGGCCGCCGCCGCATTGTTGGAGGACTCTGGGGCTGAAACACCTTCAATACAGCCTTTTCCCATTTCATCTCTGTTTTTATTAATTCTCTTTTCCATAATATAAGAAAGAAACGCGGAGGTAGTGGCGCCGGCTCCCGGCATAACGCCGATAAAAGTGCCTAAAATCCCCTGCCTCAAGGTAATGGGAAGTATCCTTTTCATTTCTGATTTAGATAAATAGCAGTCCTTTCTGCTGATCTGCACTTTTTCGTCAGAATTTCTGGCCGGCAGCATGGCCATTTCAATTACCTGGCTGAATCCGAAAATACCGATTACCATAGGAATAAAAGAAATGCCTGATAATAAGTTAATCGTCCCAAAGCTGAATCTGGAAAGCCCTACTGCCTGATCTACTCCCACTGTGGCTAACATTAAGCCCAGCCCTGTGGCCAGCAGTCCTTTTACAGGATTGTCCCCCAAAATCCACCCAATAGATGTCATTGCAAAAATAATTAAAAGAGCCAATTCAGGGGAACCAAATTTTAATCCGAACCTGGCCAGTATTGGTCCTGATATTGTCAGCAGAATAATGCCGATAGTTCCTCCAATAAAAGATGAAATATTGGCTGCTGCAAGAGCCCTTCCCGGCTGTCCCTTTCTGGTCAGCTGATTTCCGTCTAAAGCCGTCATTACTGCCGGGGAATCTCCCGGAATGTTTAACAGGATAGCGCTGAAGCTGCCTCCGTACATAGTAGAGTAATACAGAGAGGCCAGCATAATAATTGCTGTAGTGGGGCTCATACTGTATGTAAGGGGCAAAAGCAGGGACACGCCTGTAATTCCTCCCAATCCGGGCATGGCTCCCACTATCAGTCCTACAATAGCCCCAAATAAAGCTGCCAGCAGATTAGAGGCGCTGAAAGCCAGCGTAAACCCATGCATCAGTAAGCCGATATTTTCCATAGATGTTTTCCTCCTTTCACACTGCTGTCAGCATTTCCACAATTTTTCCCACCGGCACAGGTACCTTCAGCCAGAAGTCAAAGACCAAAAACAGGAACAACCCTGTCCCAACTCCAATACATACTGATTTTACAGCCGGATATTTTTCCACTGCCTTCAGCCATAAAATAATATACAGGCCTAATGCCGGAATTAATCCAATCATGTAGGAGGCGAAAATTGTAATCAGTATAGCAAGAAGAGGTCCTGCCATTTTCAGCTGAAATGCCACCACGGATTTCCTTTTTACCTCTCCTATTAAGTAAATCACCCCAAAAATCACTGCCAAACTGCCGGCTATTATAGGAAATACACCGCCTCCAGGCCCGTGGTTTACCCACAGGCCATAAGACACACCCTTGATTGCCCAGTACAGTCCGGACAGAATTGCCAATATAGAAAAAGCTATATTCAAGATTTATCCCCTCTCTTTACTATTTAAAACCTATTCAAAATACCCTACTTCCGTAAAAATGTTCATCACTGTTTCCATATCATTTCTAATATACTCTGTTGCTTCCTCATGGCCCATAAATGCAGGAGTCAGACTATTGGCCTCTAAGTAACCTGTTTTCCACTCGTCTGTTTCCACAATCTTCTGCGCCATATTTTCATAATAAGCCATTGCCTCAGCCGGCATATCCTTGGCTCCTGAAAGTCCTCTGTACTCGCGGAAGGTTACGTCCGGGTATCCGGCTTCTCCAAATGTAGGCACGTCCTCAAAAAATTCTCCTGTAATCCTTTCTGGCGCAAAGGTTACAATTGGCTTAAAATCCCCGGAGGATACCTGGGCAATACACTCGCATGGGTTGAGAATTCCCACGTCTACATGTCCTCCCAATAATGCTGTAGCTACATCCCCTGAGCTGTCAAACTGTACATAGTTAAAATCGGCCCCTGTATATTTCTTAATCAGCTCATAGCCCAGCTGAGATGTATTTCCTCTTTGGTCTGACCCAAATTTCAGGGTGCCCGGATTAGCCTTTGCCGCTTCCAGCAATTCTTCAATGGTCTGGTATGGGCTGTCGCTTTGTACACATAAGGTTACGTCGTCGAAAGCCATAATGGCTACAATATCTGTCAGATCATCCCATGTCTGTTCCCAGCCGTTAACCTCTGAAACTACAATGTTTCCTGAATGCAGAGAAAGCAATGTATATGGATCTCCTTTTTTTGTTCCCACATAATTGTAGCCTACAGCGCAGGCTCCGCCTGGTTTATTTACAACCATAAGATTTTTCTCTGCCAGCTTCTCTTTCTGGGCAATTTCCGCTATTTTTCTGGCGCTGATGTCGCTTCCTCCGCCTGGGTTAGCAGGCACTACATACTCAGCCTCTTTTTTCATTTCCCATGTAGAGCCTGTTTCCCCACTGTCAGCTGCCTCCTGGCTGTTCTCCCCGTCATCTGCTGCATTGGCCTCTGTTTTTGCCTCTGCAGCCTTTGTCTCTGTTTCCTGGCCTGCGCCTGAGCAGCCTGTCATCAACACTCCCACCAATACTAATGCATACCATCTTTTTTTCATTTTCATTTCCTCCTATTTATTCATTTCATCTTGTTTTCTTCTCAACTGCCACAAAACGCTGTCTTTTGGCTCTTCCACCATGTCATAAGTAATCACAGTCCCCTTAGGCACATCACAGATTAAGGCTTTTCCATTAAGCATATGGGCCGGAATCGGGCCTCGGCCTGATACAGGGGACGCGGGCACCATGTGAGTCAAAAGCCTTGGATCATGGTCGCTTCCCATAACCTCCCCTGCCTTTAAGTCTACTTTTGCCTCCTGGACAATGTCATAATTTTGCTCATAAACCCTGGAGCCTGTATCAATTCCTAAAAGCCCTGCGCAAAGCAATGTGCTGGAGGCCTCCACGCCGCACAAATGGTAGGGCCTGTAAATTAATGACACATTTCCTTCTGTATTGCTTAAACACCCTTTCGTGGCCAGTATCATCTGGGAATAAGGATTAGTACTTCTGACTACTAAAAATACTCCTCCTCCTAAACCAGCCTCTCCCTTTTCGTGGAGATTAGTTACCACCTCAATGACCCCCTCTTTTTTCAGAATGCCTCCGTCCTTTTCATGGCAAAGGACCATTGGTATTTCCGGGGTTCTTAAAATCTCATCTAAAAGCAGGGAAGTTTCCGGCTGTAATCCTGTTGCGTTGGCTGCGATAACCATTTCACATAAATCAAATCCTCCTCTGGGGTCTAACTGAGCCAACAGCTTTTTCCTGGCCTTCAGGCAGGCCTCCATATTTTCATCCTGAAATGTTTCCATATATCTCCACTCTTGTTCTGAAAGGCAGGCTGTCACAGTTTCCGGTATGGTGATTCCTCCGTCGCAGTAAACGGTTACTGTCTTTTTTTCTCTGTCATAAATAAACTCTGCATCTCTGCTTTTTCCTGCGCTTATTACTTCCAGCCCTAAATCTCTGGCCCACTGAATCATCTGCATTAAAGCGCCGTGCTGATCTCCGTCTACAGGGGTGCATACCACCCCCTTCTCCTCCGCCATTTTCTTTAAAATAGGCCCTACGCAGGAATCTGTTTCCTTATTGACCATGACAATATGCTTTCCATGGTTCATAGCGGCAATACAGTGTCTGGCCCCGGCCTCCGGGTTCCCTGTGGCTTCCACAATTGTATCTAAATCTAAATCCATTAAAATCATAGGATCTGTAACAGCAATTACCTGGCCCTTCTCCTGCTGCTTTTTGGCTTCCTCCACGCTGGTACAAAAGCTTAGGCTTTCTCTTGGAATTCCGGCTTTCTCCGCCGCGTTCCAGATGGCATCTTCATTTTTATCTGCCACTGCCCCTACCTTTAGCTGTGGCTGCAGCACAGCCTGTCCAATTACGGCGATTCCAAAATGACCTGTTCCAATCAGTCCTACTGAAGTTGTTTTTCCCTTATGTAAATCATATAATTTGTGATATATCATATATTTTTCCTCCTAATTTTTCCTTGCTGCCTTCTGTCTATATATACAGCAAACCTTATGCCAACCTATTAGAAAGAACCATAAATTATAAAATTATCTTCATAAGACCTATCTAAAGAAAACATAATTTCTATTTAAAGCCTGCAAAGCAAACAAATTAGAAAATTCTTCTCTTAATTTCTGCACGTTTTTCATGCAAATGCATTGTTTTATTTCATTATACTTCTATTTCATACTTTTTCATTTTTCGATATAAGGTGCTGGAGTCAATTTCTAAAAAAGCCGCCGTTCTTTTTCTGCTGTAATTGCACTGTTTTAATGCAGAAATAATTTTTTCTTTTTCTTCTATTTTGTAGCTTTGACTTTCCCTATTTTTTTCAGCAGACCATGCTTCCCCTGATCTGCCGCTGTATATGGCAGTTTTTACGGTGGCCTCGTCAGCCAGTTTGTCCTCGCAGAAAACGCTAAGTCTTTCACAGAAATTCCGCAGTTCCCTCACATTCCCCGGCCAGCTGTATTCCAGAATCAGATGTTCCGCTTCCTTTTGGATTCCGTAAATTGTGCAGCAGTGGTCTCTCACCGCCTTATTTATATAATATTGAATCAGAGCCAGCACATCTTTCCCCCTTTCTCTTAAAGGAGGAACAGATAAACACAGCACATTTAACCGGTATAAAAGATCCTGTCTGAAATTTCCTTCCTCTACTGCCTGGTAAAGCTCTTTATTGGAAGCTGAAATAACTCTTACATTTACAGGAATCACTTTGCTGTCCCCCAGCCTCATAATCTCTCTTTCCTGTATAACTCTTAAAAGTCTGGCCTGCAGCTTTAAGGACATCTCCCCGATTTCGTCCAAAAATAAAGTGCCGTTGTGAGCCAGCTCAAATAATCCTTTTTTCCCTCCCTTTGCCGCTCCTGTAAAAGCTCCGTCCACATATCCAAACAGCTCGCTTTCCAACAGATTTTCCGGCAGAGCCGCACAGTTTATAGCCACAAAGGGACCGTTTTTTCTTTTGCTGGCATTGTGAATACTTTGGGCAAACAGTTCTTTTCCCGTACCTGTTTCTCCATAAATATATAAATTCAAATCAGAACCTGCAAACTTTTCCGCTGTTTTTATTGTATCTTTCATCTGTCTGCAAGAGCCGATAATATTTTCAAATTGGTATTTTGCCACAAACCCTTTTCTATGCAGCTGCTTTCTGATTTTTTCTTCTTCCTCCTGAATTCTGGTAATATCCTGGAAGGTAGCTACGCAGCCTGTAATTTCCCCTTTCGTTATAAGGGGAACACAGTTTACTGACACTGTCATTTTTTCCAGCCTATACATGCAGGACAGCAGATGCTCTCCCTTTTTCAGGACTTGGTCTACAGGCAAACCTGGAAATAGCTTAAATATACTCTGGTCAATAATTTCTGTTTTTTCTCCTGACAATACATTGGCCGCATATTGATTTGCCATTACCACTGTGCCCTGGCTGTCAGCGGAAAGAATCCCCTCAAATGCATAATCCATAATTGTTTGGATTCTATGACTTTTAGCTTTTTCGCTTCTGCTGATTTCCACAGCTCGTATCGCCTCATCAATACTTTTATTTACCGCTTCTCTTCCAAACCCCAGCAGCACTGCGGAAATTCCCATGGTTTTAGCCGTGTTATAAAGCGAACGGCCGCCGATAAATGCATCTGTCCCCTGTTTTTGCAGTTTTTTCATGGTGGGGAGCAGCAATTCCTCCTGCTCCAAGGTCACGCATTGCACCTGAGCATTATCAAATAAATCCTGAATAGAATCCGCCCCATATACCATGTGAAATGTGCCGATCACAGCTATTTTTTTACATTTATATTGATCAATACACTCTTTTACTGCCCGCACAATATCAAATCCAGTCACTCGCAGCTCTATTTTCGGCTGAACTGTTTTTAATGTGGCCGCCGTATAACCTCTGCTGATAATTGCATCTGCTCTGTCCTGGGAAATAGTCAGCCTTTCCCCTACGCCGGCAACTAAGGTTTCATATTGAATTTCTTTTTTATAAGCTTTCTCAGCCAAAACCTCCTGCACTACTGCTTCCCCCTCCTTATAGGGAATCACAAATAAAATCCTGATCATTTTCACTCCTTTATAAATTTTCCGATATCTTACCCTTTATATGAAAAAGTGTGCCTCCCCACCCGCCGAAAGATTTTGATTCATAGGAGGCAAAGTTTTCCATGAATCAAAAAGAGAACTACAAAACCATGACCACAGACTGTCTATTTTGCAATTCTCTATTTTTACCATCAGTGAGCACTGACAGTGTTAATCTAAAAATGATACTGCCTTACACGGAGTTCTGTAATTAGCTGAGGTAATAGTAATTCCAGTTTTTGGAGTGCTGGAGTGCACAACTTTTCCTCCGCCTATGTACAAGGCCACATGGTTAATGTATTCGCTGCTGCCGTAGAACAGCAAATCTCCCGGCTGCACGCTTTCCACAGAAATCTCCCGGCCCTTTACAGCCTGGTCCCTGGAACTTCTTCCTGTGGAAATTCCAAAATGGGCAAATACGCTCATAGTAAATCCAGAACAATCTGCCCCTTCTGTCAGGCTTGTCCCTCCATATAAATACGGATTTCCTATAAATTGCTTCGCATAGGCAACCACCGCGTTTCTGGTGGCGGAAACTACCTGATCAGAACCAGAGCCGGAACCGGCAGGTCCCTGTTCTCCCGGCCCTGCCACTGAAGATGCCGGAGGAGCGGATACAGTGCTGGAAACCCCGTCTCCCTCCGGATTGGCCTCAATCGTCTTATTATTTTCCGCAGACTTTTTAGCCTCCTCCATCTGAGCAATAGCTGTAACTGCCTCATCTTTCAGCTGCTGAGTCTCTGCAGCCTTAGCAGCCTCCTCTGCCAAAGACACTGCTTTGTCTAATTCTACAGTGGTTTTTATATAGTCCTTGGAAATATATCCTTCCAGGTCTGTATCTATTGCAATCTTGGCAAAATTTCCCTCTTCCCCGATTACCTGATACGTGGCATCTTTAGAAAGCAAGGTTAAAACATTACTTGTTAAATCAGGTTTCTCTCTTAACCGCAGAGAATCGGCGTTAACTGTGGCGTAAGTGGTGCCGATTTCTTTTGCAATGGCCTCAGCCTCAGCGCCTGTAATAAAGTATTGGGCTTTAATATAACCGTTTACCGAACCCGACTGTATCTGATACCAGGTTCCCCCTTCTCCTTCTACAGAGGACTGAATGGTGGCCGCGCAATTATTATAAATTTTTCCTATAATAGAGCTTTGTGTATTAGGCTCCTGGCGGACATTAACATATCCTGTAACTCTGGATATAGCCACGTTGTCATAGGCGCTGTCAGCCCAGGCGGAAATTACCATGCTTTGACTGAGCAAGGCACAGCAGCAGCCTGTCAGCAGTATTTTCCATATTTTTCTCATCTGGAACTGCTCCTCCTACTCTTCTGTCAAATAACGCTCAATGCTGGTAATTGCGTTGGCCCCGTCTGCCACTGCAGTTACAATCTGGCGCAGCTGCTTTGTGCGCACGTCTCCTGCCGCAAATATCCCTTTTGAAGATGTGCAGCAGTCCTCGCCTGCTTTAAAATATCCGTGATCCATATCTGCCAGTCCTTCAAATCCGCTGCTGTTAGGCGTGATACCCACCGCAATAAATACTCCGTCTACAGCCAGATCTGTTTTCTCTCCTGTCTTTACATTGGAAACCTTTAAGGCTTCTACATGATCTGAGCCTATAATTTCTTCTGCCACACTGTCCCAGACAATCTCTACATTTTCCAGGGAAAGCAGTTTCTTCTGAAGACTTCTGGCGCCTCTGAACTCATTTCTTCTGTGAATAACATAAACTTTCTTACACAATCTGGCAAGGAAAATAGCGTCCTCTAAAGCCACGTCTCCTCCCCCCACTACTGCTGTAGTTTTTCCTCTGAAGAATGCTCCGTCGCATGTGGCGCAATAGGAAACGCCTATTCCTGTCAGCTGTTCCTCCCCAGGAACTCCCAGCTTTCTATGGCTGGCTCCAGTGGCAATTACAACTGTCCTGGCCTCATATGTGCCGCCGGCACATACTACCTTTTTTATCTTCTCATCAGTCTCAATCTTTACTACTTCGTCCTCCACAAATGTAGCTCCCAGCCCGTCTGCATGTTCTCTGAATTTCATTCCTAAATCAAAGCCGCCGATTCCCTGAACTCCAGGATAATTGTCAACCTCATATGTGGTCAGAACCTGACCTCCGCTTACTACATTTTTTTCTATTACAATGGCGTTCAATTCTGCCCGCTCCGCATAAATAGCAGCCGCCAGACCGGCAGGTCCGGAACCGATAATCACTACATCATAAATCTCTCCCATTATACATCTCCATTCTTTTTGAAAATAATTACTTTACATAAACTGAATTATAGTATATCACAGTTATCCAGAATAATACAATTATAAAACAGTGTTGTAATAAAATGTAATAAAAATTTAAGATACCTGTGACAAATTCTGGAAATTTTCTATATCCATCCTCCGTCCAGACTGATTATCTGACCTGTTAGGTAATTGCTTTTGTATGCCAAATGATACACTAAATCTGCTACTTCCTCTGCTTTTCCAAGGCGGCCGGAAGGAATTTCTTCAATCAGGCTAATAAGCTCATCTTCCTCCATCCACTGATTCATTTCTGTGTCAATGGCTCCGCAGGCCACAGCATTTACCTGTATATTGCTGGGCCCCAGCTCTTTTGCTAAAGCTTTTGTAAAGGTATTTACCCCGCCTTTCGTTGCAGAATAGGCCACTTCACAGGAAGCCCCCGCCACTCCCCAGACAGATGAAATATTAATGATTTTTCCGGCTTTTGCCCCTATCATGTCTGGTATTGCCTGACGGCAGCAGTTAAATACAGATGTTAAGTTTGTTCTTATAATTCTGTCCCAATCTCCGTCGCTCATATCCTGAAGCAGACCTATGTAGGAAATTCCCGCATTATTTACAATTACATCAGGGGAGCCTAGACGTTTTCTCACCATTTTAAAAAACTCTTCACAGCTGCCGCTGTCCCCCATGTCTCCCACATAAGCCAGACAAGGAACCTGGAAGGATTCGATTTCCTTCTTTGTCTGAAGAAGACATTCCTCATTTTTTACACAATTAATGGCAACTCCATAACCTTTTTTTGCAAATTTTACAGCGATGGCCTTACCAATTCCCCTGGAGGCCCCTGTCACTAAAACAATTTTTCTTGCCATATTCATCACCTCTGTACTTTCTATTATATACTACACAAGAAGCGGTGTACAGTGAATGATAGCTTAAACATTTTCCTTAAACAACTTCCTGCTTCATTTTCCTCCACACATAAACAGAAGTATATATTGCCATAATCCCGGAAACTGCCGGGGCAATAGAGCCAATGGCCATTAGATTGTCAGAGCAATATGTAAATGCAAAATAAATTAAAGGCATTCTTAAAGCCAGCGCTCCTATGCACACGCTGATCATAGTGAAAATCGTCTGAGACCGGCCGTTTAAGTATCCGTTTAAACAAAATACAAAGCTGACTGCTAAATAATCGTAACTGCAGGATTTGAAAAACGGAATTCCTGTTTGAATAATATCAGGGTCTTTTGTAAATACTCCGATCATTGTTTCCGGGGACAGTTGTGCCCAAAGCCAAAAGCAGGCGGAAGCTGTCACTGCAAATCCCAGACCTGCAGCCAGAGATGTTTTAGCTCTTTTCAGCTTCCCGGCGCCATAATTCTGGGCAGTAATGGCCGCCAGGGCGCTGGCTATGGAGGTGGCGGGAAGCATGGCAAACACGTCATATTTGCTGGCTACGCCTACTGCCGCCGCCGCTTCCACCCCCAGGCGGTTTGTAACTGAGGTCAAATATAAAAAGGAAAGGCGGACCATACATTCCTGAATAGAAATTGGCACTCCCACCATCGCCAGCTCTTTTGCTCTTTCTCTGTCAATCCGAAAGCTGCTAAAATGAAATGTAAATATAAATTTATGCTTATTTAAGTACCACATGGCTGCAAACATACTGAAGCCCTGGGAGCCAATAGTGGCTATAGCTACTCCTGCTACTCCCATACCTGCATATTTCACTAAAACAATGTCTCCTATAATGTTTAATATACAGGAAAGGGCAATAAACATCATAGGTCTTTTAGAATCGCCGTATCCTCTTAAAATAGCGCTGATTGCATTATAGCCGCAGGTAAAAACAATGCCCCAGGCACAGATCACTACATATTGTCTGGCTAAGTCAAAGGCAGCCTCAGGAGTTTTTAAGGCCAAAAGAATAGGGTTCACGCAAAGTATCATACCTGCAGTTAAAATCACTGCCACTATAAAAAACAGTGTTAAAGTAGTAGCCACTGTTTTTCTAGTTTCTTCTTCATTTTTCATACCTGTATACTTGCCTACCAGAATAGTTCCTCCCAAGGTCAGGCCTGTCACCATGCTTGTAATGATCTGAGTCACCTGAGTTCCTGTGGAAACAGCCGCCACACTTTCAGGGGAACAATATCTTCCGATTACCATTAAATCCACAGCTCCGTAAAGAGCCTGAATAATATTGGCAATCAAAAACGGAACAGAAAAACGGAGCAGTACTCCCATGATATTTCCCTCTGTTAAATTATTCTCCGGTTTCATAAAAATTCTCCTTTATCATTATTCTGGAAACATTCACATAAAACACATTTTATTTCATAGAACATAATCTCTTATGAAAGAATAAACCCTCTAGTAACTAGAGGGTCAAGTTTTTTTCTTCACAGGAATTTGAATTTCTGTTATATATTTTTCCAGATCATTTGTAAAGCCAGAGTCTATTAATGTAATTTCTATAGAATCTCCCGTGCATTCATATTGTTTTTCTTCCATATATTGAAGCAGCTTTCTGTAGGACTCTCCTGCCTCCCGGTGGGTGCCGGAATAGCGAACAGTTACATACAGCGACTCCTGAAGATATTCTTCTGCCCCTTTGTAGTTGTCCTCCTGCTCCAAAAATACAAAAATCCCTGAAAAATGGCCAAGCTTCTGCCGGACCACATTTTCTTTTGCCACAGATACTCCCACTTTTCCCAGAAACATCATAGGCTCCAGATGGCGGATCTGCTCCAGTTCCCGAATAGGATATTCTAAATCCTCTTCCAAGGGAATTTCCCGCCTTAAAAAAGCGATTTTTCTCTTGGGAATATTTACTTCCCAAATTACATAAAGCTTTGAAGACAAAGCGTCAGAAAGCTGGGTAATGCGCCTTTCCAGCTTCCTTTCAATCCTGTCTAGGCGGGATTTCATCAGCTGAATATCTTCCCTCTGCTCCTCTAAAAGCTCCATTAAATTCTCCGCGTCTTTATTTTCAAAAAACCTGATAATCTTTTCAATGGGGACATCTAAATCTCTTAAATATTTGATGGTATTTAAGCGCTCAAATTGCTTTGTAGAATAGAAGCGGTATCCAGTCTTTAAATCCACCTTTTCCGGCCTTAAAAGGCCGATCTGGTCATAATAACGCAGAGTCCGTATGTTCATTTGAAATAAACGTCCTATTTCTCCTATTGTAAACAGTTCTTTCAAAACTGCTCCCTTCTGTGCTCCTTTAAATAGTCAAGAAAGGCCTGGCAGCCTTCCACAATATCATTGTAAGTAACGTCAAAGTTTCCTGTATACCATGGATCTGCAATATCCCTGGGCTCTTTGGAAAAATCCAGCAGCCGGTGCACCTTGTTCTCCGGATCTGATTTTACAATTCTTAGAATATTTCTAATATTCCACGTATCCATTCCTAAAAGATAATCGTAATCATCATAATCTTTTTTTCTCAGCTGCACCGCATATTTTCCTTCTGTGGAAATCCCATACTGCCTCAGCTTCTCCCGTGTTCCCCGGTGCACCGGATTTCCGATTTCTTCTGTGCTGGTGGCGCAGGAGGCAATGTGAAACTTGTCCCCCATCCCCCGCTCTTTAACCATGTGGCGGAAAACAAACTCTGCCATGGGAGAACGGCAGATGTTGCCGTGGCAGATAAATAGTATTTTAATCATATCTCTTATATCCCTTCATAAGCCTTCAAACCTTGATATTACTGGCTCTTAGGCACTTTTTTCAATTTTCATGTTTTGCCCAAAACCTACGCAATTCTATGTAAATCTACATAAATTCACGGGCAAATGGTGTAGTAAGTGGTGTAGTAAGTGGTGTAGTAAGTGGTGTAGTAATTTGGTGTATTTTCAGCCTGATTTTCTTCGCTTTCCCTGTGCGTCAATCCCCTTAAAATCAATAATCTTTGACATCTGTTCTGCCGCCCGGTCATAGCTTGCATGGGTGTAAACATTCAGCGTTACGCCTACATCAGAGTGCCCCATGATATACTGCAAGTTTTTAATATCCATACCGGCACTTGCCATATTCGTACAGAAAGTATGGCGAAACACATGGGGCGTGATATGCGGCAGCGGCTTGTCCGGGTACAACTTCTTGTACTTTTTCATCGCCCAGCGCATTTCATTTTCAATATGCAGGGCAACTTTAGGCTTATCGTCCTTATCCAACAGAATAAAACCGCTGTAACCGTCCACAATCATTTCCGTTTTAAGCTGCTTGCGGTGGTCAAGGATATTTTTCAGACTTTGGTAAACTTCCTCCGTCATGGGAATAAAACGGCAGCCGCATTCTGTCTTAGTTTTCTCCACATAATATTTGCCGCCCCGTTCTCTGACAAGCTGGTGGTCTACCCGGATTCTCCGATTTCCAAAATCCAAATCGCCTTTTGTCAATCCACAAAATTCACTGACACGCATACCAGTTCCCAGCAGCACAACAAATTCATCATAATATTTGGTATAGGTCTTATCCTCTCGGATAAATTCCATCCAAAGGGTCTGCTGTTCTTCGGTCATGGCAATACGCTTCTGTGAATCGTTTGGAACAACATCTACCAGTTTGAAGTCAAAGGGATTTCTGCGAATAATGTCCTCGTTGTAAGCCATTTGGAACGCCGGTTTGACAACGCCCCGGACACTGGTAATGGTACTGTAGCCTTTACCGTCCTCATGCAGTTTCATAATCCATTTTTGTGCGTCTGATACCCTAATATCCCTTATCTGCCGGTAGCCAAAATCTTCTTTCTTAATCAGGTTCAGAACAAAATTGTAACCGACTTTGGTATTGTAGCGCACGCCCTGTTTCAAGCTGATATAGCGTTCCACAAGGGCAATCACGGTTGCCTTTCCAGCGGCATAGTCAATCCCTTCATCAAGCTGCTTCTGGATTTCTTTCTCTTTTTCCCGCAGTTCTTTCAAATCAGAAGAATAAACTGTCTGCCGCTTTCCACGAATGTCTGTGTAGCGATATTGATAAATCAGGTCTTTTCTCTGGCTCTCTCCTGTCCGCAGGATTCGTCCTTTATTGTCTTTGCGTTTTTCGGACATTGTCAAACTCCTTTCCGTAATGGAAAGAGCCTTGATATGACACTTTCATTGTATCATATCAAGCCCTATTTTCACATCACTAAATTTCAAATAGAATATTCCTGTTCTATGTACTGGTCGAACAGGCGTCGTTTAATCAGTCGTTTATTTCCTACCCATAAAACAAAATGGCAGTTTTTATCACTGGTAAGCTCCCGTAATTTATTGATACCGATTCCGGAATAAGCCGCCGCTTCTTCCAAACCCAAATTACTCTTTTCCCAAATCGGGACTTCTTTCATAGGCAAATCTCCTTTCCGGCAAGCAGCCGTTTCAATCGTTCCATTTTCCCCTGTGCGGCGGCTTTCCTCAAATTCTCCCCGGTAAAGCAGAGAGGGGAACACATTTCAAGCAGCCGGTCATAAATCCGGGCGTGGGCGGTGTCCTCCGGGTGCTGCAATTCCTCCAGCGTGAGGTTGGTCGTCACAATCAGCGGCTTCCTGCTCCGGTATCGGCTGTCAATCACATTGTAGACCTGTTCCAAACCGTATTCTGTGCCACGTTCCATTCCAAAATCGTCAATTATGAGCAGGGGGAAGCTGCAAAGGCGGGAAATATATTCATTCCTGCCCGCAAAGCTGGCGGCAAGGTCGTTGAGTATCGTTGCAAAGTTTGTCATGCATACCGGGACTTCCTGTTCCATGAGGGCGTTTGCGATACACCCGGCAAAATAGCTTTTTCCAGTGCCTACCTTTCCCCACAAGAGCAGCCCGTAGTTCCCGTCCTTTATCTGTTCCCAGCGTGCCACATATCCGGCGGCGTTCTTCATCTGCGGACAGCTTCCGTTATCGTTGGCAAATGTCCAGTCCTGCATGGTCTTGTCTGTAAATCCCTGCCGTTTCAGTCGTTCCACCGTTTCAAGGTGGCTGCGCTGCTTCTCGGCGGCTTCCCGTTCCTTACGGGCTGCCCGCTGGCAGTCGCACTCTGACGGGTGGCGATCACGCCCGAAAAAGGTCTTGCCCTCCGGGAAATAGGCTTCTTTGGGTTTGTGGCATTTGCCGCAGTATAACAGCCCGTCCTCCCCGGTGTAATCCTCCGGCTCGGCTGTGGTGTCGGTCATAGGCAGTATGGTGTTGTGGATTGTATCGGTCATAGGCTTTCTCCCTCCTTGAACGAATAGTCCGGTATTCCTTTCTTTGGCTTCTCTTTGGCAGCGTCCTCCTGCGCCCACTTGTAAATGGTGGCTGCATGGCTGTGGTACTGCTTCCCGGTGGAAGCGATATGACAGGAAAGCCGGTCAAGGTAATACTCCCACTTGCCGGGGAAATCCTGTTCCAGCTCCAAAAGTTCTGCGTCAGAAAGGAATACATTTTTATATCTGCCATAAGCGGCGGGGGGCTGCCCCTCACTCGCTCTTTTTGTTTGGCTCTCTATTAGGTTGTTTATATTAGTTTGGTTAGGGGACGGTTTTCCGACCGTCATAAGGTCAGTTTTCCGGCTGTCAGTTGGTCGGTTTCCTGCCCTTATGAGGGGCGGTTTTCCGTCCGTCAGTTGGTCGGAAAACTGTACCACTGGAATATCCGGCACTTTTACATACAGACGGTTGGCGGCAGAAAAGCCTGTCCGTCTGCGTTCCAGCAGCCCGGCAGCGTCCAGTTCGTTCAGTGCGCCCTTTATGGTGGTACAGCCTTTATCCAGCATTTCCGCTATCTCTGCTATGGGGTAGACAATGTATGTCCGCCCCTCGCTGTCCTGCCAGCCGTTCTTCTGGGAAAGGGTGGAACGGTCTAACAGCAGCGCATACAGCAGCTTGGCTGTGTGGGATATGTCCATTTTCAGCAGGAAACGGGGGTAAGGCAGGTAAGCGGGCAGCTCCGTTTCTGCGGTCATATAATCAGCGATAGGGTTCACCTCCTTGTGGTGTCTGTCTATGGGTTCTGTTACGCTTTTAGGGGGCGTTTTCGGGGGAAAAGGATAAATGTATCACGCACCCTTTGACACCCTTCCAAAAAGCCTTGATTTATGCGGGTTTGAAATGCCCTAAAGCGTGACATTTCTCCCTTTGTTTCCGCTTCCGTTTGGCGGCGTTTATCCGCTTCATGCGTCCGGCGCAGTCCGGGCAGTATTTCCCCCGGTTGGATTTGGGGACAAAGAACGCCCCGCAGACAGCGCAGCGTTTCCGGCTTCCCCGGCGCATGAGGGCGGCTTCCAGTACTTCATCAAGGGGCAGGACAGCGGCAGTAAACCAGCGGCAGAGCAGCGAATAGCTGATACTCTGCACACACACGCAAGGCTCGCCGTCCTCCAACAGCAAACAATTCCCGCTGTCATAGTTGCAGCACTCATGCACAAGGCGGCGGGCTGCCCGGTACTGGCGGTAGTCCATGCGGGGGATATTACCGTTCATGGCTCTGCTCCTTTCTGCGCTGCGGCTCGCTCCGGCGTAAAATCTGGTCGATATTGCCCTTGACCGTCTGTAAGCGGCGGTATTCCTCCCGTTTTGCCCGGTAATCGTTGTAGCCGCTGTTTTTCTCTTTGATAAGGGTTTCAATCTCTGCTTGCAGGGCTTTATAGCTCGGCAGCTTGGAAATGCCGTTCTCCCTGAAATAGCGGGCGGCTGCGTCTGCTATGATAAAGTCGCTTTCGTGCTTCTGTCGGTAGGCTGCTTTTGCTTTGGCGTTTTTCTGCTGTTTCAGCCCGTCCCGGACAGGGCGGGTCTTGGAATAGGCAAGCACCTGCCGTTGCAGCTCCTTTTTCCCGTCCAGCGTCTTTTCCACCTGCTTCAGCTCTGTAAGGCTTTCCTGCATGGCGGCATAGGCGGCAGAACAGGCTTCGTCCAGTTCCTCCGGGGAAGAAAAGCCGTACTGCTGGTAGGCAGTAACGGTAGCTGCCATTTGCTTTAGGTTGTGCTTTGCCGCCCAGCGGTCATAGCCCACGCCCTTGCCCTCGGCTCGCTTGGCTTCCCGGTCAACCATGCGCTGCAAGGCGTTGTCTGCCGGGGTGGTTTTTGCGGCTTTTTCCTCCCACAAGCGTCCTTTTTGGGTGTGTGGGTATTCGGGTATGGCTTTGGTCTGTTCGGCGGCTCTGCGGGCGTTCTGCGTGAGCAGGGCAAGGACAGCAGCCTTGTCAAAATCGTCCCCCAGCTTCCGGGCTGTGATAGGCTTTGTCCTGTCTGGCGTGAGGTAGGAAAGCCGCCCCCGGCTTTCCTTGACGGTCACACCCTCCCGCAGCAAAAGGGAAGAAAACTCGTCAAAGCTGGTAGCTTGGGAAAGTGCCTGCCGTATCGTCCGGCGCAGCTTTGCCTTGTCCGTTTCAAACTTGGTGGGCTTGGTCGGCTGTCCGGCGGCTTCTCTGGCGGCGTTCTCTTTATCAAGGGCAAGCTGCCCTTTCTTTGCCGCCCAGTATTCCCGTTCCGTTATCCGTTCCTTGCTGCCGTTCAAGAGGTCGATTTGGTAAAGCCCCTCCCAGTGGCACATCTCCATGACTTCACTCTTGAAATATTCCATAGCGGCGTTGGTACAGCGGTGCTTGCAGCCCTCCCGTGTGTCGGCTGGTCTGTCCATGTAGGGCAGAAGCGGGACTTCATAAATCCGCAGGGAATTGATGACGATATGCACATGGATATTGCCGCTGTGGTTATGCCCGTCCGGGTGGGTGCATACAAGGGCTTGGTGTCCGGGGAAATGTTCTTTACAGAACTGCTCGCCCAGCTCCTGCGCCCGGTCTACGGTCAAGCCGTTGTCTGTCCCGTCCCGTGGGTCAAAGCTGATGATATAGTGGTGGCTTTTCACATCTTCCCGTTTTTGGTTTTTCTCATAGCGGAGATTGGCTCGCATACAGGCAACGGCGAAATCCTCGCCCCCGCAGTTGAGGGAAGAAATGCGGTAATCCTCCCTCGGTATCAGCCGCCCGTTTTCATCAAGGGTGGGCTTCATGGTAAACTCGTCATGCTCAAATGTGAGATAGGCTTCCGCTGCGCCATAGTCCGCATTTTTAGAGCTGATATGTTTGAATGTTGCCAACAGCGTCACCCACTTTCTGCAAGACTTCAAACTTTAGGGCAGCAAGGTCGGAAACCGCCGCCCGTACCTCCCCGGCAAGCTGCGGGTAGGGGCTGTGCCACTCGTTCAGCGTCCGGGCTATCTGGTTTAAGTTGCCGCCGATCCTGCCGTATTCGGCGGTCAGTTTCCCGACAGCGGCAAGCAGCTCATCATTGACGGGGGAAACGGTTATGATGGGGCGTATGGCTGCCCCGGTTATGGCTTGCCGGATAAACTCGGCTTGGCTCATGTTGCAGGCAGAAAGCCTTTCCGCAAACTCGGCGTATTCTTCCTCGGTCATGCGTGTCTTGACTACCCGGCTGCGGTGCGGCGTGTTATATCGTTTTCGCATGGTAAAAACCTCCTTTCGGCTGCCGCATGGCTGCGGCGGGATAAGCGGCGTAAGCCGCATAAGCAGGGTTTGGGGAAGGCACTCCCCAACAAGATTCCCGCAGGGGCAAAATGAGCGAAAAGCGAATTTTGGTACTGCGGTAGAATCTTGCTCTAAGAAACTGCCGGACTGCCGTTCACTTCCTACTGCCACTTTTTCGGGAAATCGCAACCAGCTTTTTTCATAAAGAGCTGCCGGATTGCCCTCACTTGCTACTGCCACTTTTTCGGGAAATCTATAACCAGCTTTTTTATAAAAGGCTGCGGGTGGCGTTCTCCCCTTACTCCCTACAACACCGCAAAAGGCAAAAATGACGGACTTTCCGGAAAAAACTTTTCCGGCGGCTCGGTCTTTCCCGACAATAAGGCGTTTCGGAAGCTGTTTTTTGCCCGCTGTCTGAAAAAAAGGCAACCTTTTTTGGCTTCACTGTCTAATACGGAACATTTTGAAATTTGCCAAAAATGGGCGCAAAAAAAGCAGCAAATCTTTTTCGGATTTACTGCTTTGCGTGCCGCTGCGGGGCGGCGGGATATTCAGTTTTTATGGTGGTTCAGTATAGTAAACTGGAAGTTCTTCAATTACTCTGCACTATGAAACTAACACTTCCTTTTGCTTTTTTTCCTGTTACTTCAACTGTGTATGTTCCGCTTTCATCAATTTCAACATCAAACTCATTAGATGTGGAAATTCCGTTACTTTCATAGATAGGTTCTTCCCCGTCTTTTTGAATTTTTATTGATAAGCTACCTTTATCTATTACAATTTTAGCACTAATTGTATCTCCAGATTCAATAGTTAAATCCTGTGCGTCCGTTGTATTTAACACACTATATTCCATGATAAATTCACTATCGTTTCCAGTACGACTACCATCAAATTTTGTGCCACACGCAGTTAAAGATATAAGAAAGACTAATGTACAGATTATCAATATAATTTTTTTCATACTAACCTCCCGTTCGCATTTATTGGACTAATTTTATCATATCATCAATCCAAACTCAACGGTCAAGCCGGAACTTGAACAGGCTTTCAATCAGCTTTGTTCTGATGTAGTCCTCCATATCAGAGTTATAATAGCCGTTCATCTTGGAGAAATAGCGGATATATCCGGCGTATCGGTCAAGGACGGCTTGTATCGCTATGGGGTCGCCCTCATGTGCCTTTATTATCGTGTCATAAGGGAGAAGTCGGTTACTCATGGGACAACACCTCCATTTCCTCTTTCAGCCGCTTCAAGGCAAGCTGGATATGCCGCCCGATTGTGCTGCGTGTCCAGCCGCTTTGTTCTCCGATTTCTTTCTGCGTCAAGTGCTGGAAGTAATACAAAAAGATTTCCTCCTGCGTCTGTTCCGGCAGTTCGGCAAGAGCCGCCGCAAGGGAACAGCTATCTAAAAATATCGTCTGCCCCCGGACAGAAAACGGATAGGTTTCGCCATAGTCCGGCACTTGAAAATACTCGTCTGTGGTGCTTAGTGGGACAAACTTTTCTTCGGTCAGATATTCAAGGGAGATTTCCCGTTTCCACCTTGCCGCCAGCATACGGGCAGCGTCAAAGGACGCATGGCGAATAACAATCCGGCAATAGGTATCATGGGTATAACGGATATGTTCTTGATAGGCTTCCTGTTCGGTCATGGAAAATCCCCCTTTCTTCGATTATGGGAAAGGGCGGCAGCACTTTTTGCTGTCGCCCCTTGATTACCCACCAGCAAGGACAGACGGGGCTGTCAACGGTGGGCGTAGCCCATTTACTTGCCGTTGACTGGCTCGGCTGGATTTGCTAAATCAATTTTTTCAAAAGTGTTTCTACTTCTTTTGCTTTCAACACCTTTCCCATAGAAGCAACCTGTTCATTTACAACAAGAGCTGGCATACTCATTACTCCATACTGCATAATTTTTTCCATGTCTGTAATATATTCAACCTCAATGGTAAGTCCCATTGAATGAACTGCTTCTTGAGCTGCTTCTAACAGTGCATGACAGCTTTTGCAACCAGAACCTAAAACCTTAATACAGCAAATCCCGTCCACTGTTTTTCCGCAACACTCTTTTTCCAGCTTGGTTTCTGTTACCTCACTTGTCGGGCAGCCGGCATTACAAGCACACGCAAGTGTTTTTTCTTCTTTGTTTTTTCTGTTAAATAATGACATAATGAATACCTCCATTTATTTTTCGCTTTCAAAGCGTTTTTTCAAAACCTCATAATGATTTCGATTGCTTTTATCCCCACCATTATCTGGGAACAAGCAATAAGGCAAACTATCCGTTGTACGGTGCTTTATGACGCAAGCACAACACCTCCCATGATTTGGGCACGATGTTTTGGGACAAATACATTCTTTTACATTTTCGCAGTGCATTTTTCTACCTCATTTCAAATTAGTAGTGGCTGAATGGTGTTAAAGAAATAGCCAACCAGTATAATTCCGACAGTACAGATTGCAATAAAAATCCATAAAAGTTTAAGCTTTACAGCTTTACGAAGCATAATCATTGACGGCAGAGACAAAGTGGTAACGCCCATCATAAAAGATAAAACAACGCCCAACAATGCTCCCTTTGCCAGTAGTGCTTCTGCAATCGGAATTGTTCCAAAAATATCTGCATACATGGGTACTCCGGCAATCGTTGCAATAATTACACCAAATGGGTTATTATCTCCGAGTATCTTGACAATAATTTCTTCCGGTATCCAGTTATGAATAATAGCCCCGATACCTACACCGATTAAGACATAAGGTGCAACCTTTTTTGCAGTAGATACAACCTGTTCCCATGCAAAATGAAGTCTATCCTTAAAGTGCAATTCTTCCTGTGGAATATCAACGGATTTTCCTTTTTTAATATATTCCTCTACTTCATTTTCAAGGTGTAGTTTTTCAATTAAACTTCCTCCTGCAACAGCAATTATAAGTCCGAGTAGGACATACACGATTGCCACTTTCCAGCCGAATATGCTCATAAGAAGTACAAGAGAGCCGAGGTCTACCATAGGAGAAGAAATTAAAAAAGAAAATGTAACACCCAGCGGCAGCCCCGCACTGGTAAAACCGATAAATAATGGAATGGACGAACAAGAACAAAACGGTGTAACTGTTCCCAAAAGGGCAGCTATCATATTTGCCCCGATTCCTCTAAATCTTCCTAATATCTTTTTGGTTCTTTCCGGCGGGAAATAGCTTTGAATATACGAAATTATCAAAATCAAAACGCCCAGCAATAGCATAATTTTTATGGTGTCGTAGATGAAAAACTGAACGCTTCCCCCTAACCGAGTTTCGGTAGATAGACCACACGCTTCTAATAGATTTCCTATCAGTTGGTTTAGCCATTTCATACCGAGGATTTCATTCTGAAAGAAATCCCAAACACTTTTTAGTGCCTGCATATCCTAACCTCTCTTTCTCATAAATCAAGAAAATTCGATTTGATGTTTCTGAAAAAAACCGTTGCCATATTGGAACGGCTTTTAGGTATTTGAACACTTATTACAACTCATATTTGTTTCGTTAATAGCAATCGTATCTTTCAATAAAGCCAGTACCTTTTCACTGCCTTGCTTGCTGATTTGGTAATGCGTCCATTTACCGTCCTCACGACCTGTCACAATACCCGCTTCACATAGGATTTTCATGTGATAGGAGAGCGAAGATTGAGGCATATTTACTTCATCGGTCAAAGTACAAGTACACTTTTCGCCATTCTGCAAAAGTTCTAAAATGCGTAACCTACGCTCATCACTTAAAGCCTTAAAGATTTTTGCTCTTTCCTCATAAATATTTGCCATGTTCTCACCTCAAATCTAAATTTCTTGATTTAAGTATATGCTTCAAATCGAAAAAAGTCAATATGAGATTATAGTTTTTCTAAATTTTGATAAACAGGTACGGAATAATAGGTGCTGCTGTCTGCAAAATTCTTGTGTGTTACTTTACCACACATGAGCATTTGCTTAGGGTAGATATTCTATTATTAGTCCCTAACACAAGCGGCAGCAATCCATTCAAAGGACGCTGCCGCTAAATTTTTCCATTTACAATTTTGTCATTCAAGGCTCTTACTGAAAAAATGGTGTAGTAGTGGTGTAGTAAGTGCCTATTTGCTTTGTAAATCTATTGATTTTACAGGATTTTTCAGGGCTTTTCAAGATATTGCCGTGGCAGATAAATAATACTTTAATCATCTTTTTATATCTCCATTTTAGTCCAGTATTTCTTCTCAAACGCTTGATATTTCAGGGTTTTCCGACTTTTGAGTTTTCCTTTCTTTTCAAGGTATCTTCTCAAACCTTCTCGTATTTTCTTATGTTTTTCCCTGCAATCTTGGTAAATCCGTTGGTAAAGCAAGCGTCCTTACCAACGGGCTTTTTTAACTATTCGCTATCCGATATACTTCTTCCTTTGCATCATCAAAATTCACATGGGTGTAAGTGTTCAAGGTTACACTGATGTCTGCGTGACCCATGATATACTGCAAGGTTTTCGGATTCATCCCGGATTTTGCCATATTAGAGCAAAAGGTGTGCCTGCATACATGCGGGGTAACTTTCGGCATCTAGATGCGATAAATCCTGTTGTATTTCTGAATGATATGCTCTAGATACTTTTCCCAGTGAAGGGCAACCATCGGCATATCGTTTTTATCCAGAAACAAAAATCCTGCATATCCTTCCACCATCGGTTCAACTTTTGGTGTCTTGCGGTTGGCAATGATTCTGCGAAAACACGCTGCGACAGCTTCCGTCATCGGCACATAGCGGATGCCTTTGTCAGTTTTTGGTTCTTCAATTACATACTGCATCTGTACGGTACGCTGTAACTGATGGTCTACCTTGATACGCATTTCTCCAAACTCGATTTCTGAAACCGTCAGCCCACAGAACTCTGAGATTCGAAGTCCTGTGTGAAAAAGAATATAGATTGCATCATAGTATCTGCTGAAATGTTTATCTTCCTGAATAAACTTCAATAAATCTCTCTGCTGCTTTCGGGTAATTGCTTCTCTGGTAACAGAATCATTGACAATGACGGATGCAAGCTCAAATTCAAAAGGATTTTTACGAAGCAAATCATCATATATCACCATCTGAAACGCCGGTCTGAGAACTCCCCGGATAGAATGAATGGAACTATATCCCCGACCATCTATCTGCTGGAGTTTAATCAGCCATGCCTTTGCGTCTGACAAACGCACCTTGTCAATTCTCAGATTCCCAAAACTCTCTTTTTTCAGCATATTGATGACCGTTTTATATCCGGCAACCGTATTGTGACGAACTCCTGTTTTCAATGAAACATACTTTTCCACCAGTTCCAAAACAGTATAGTTGCCACCGTTGGTTACGATACGGTCAAACAAATCCGCTTCAATCTGTTTTTCTTTCTCACGCAGGGAAGGCTCCCGCTTCTTCCCTTTTGGCATTGGGTCATTCTTGTCCAAACGCCAACTGTATACATTTTTCTCTTTTCCGTCCTCATCAATATAGCGGAACCGATACCTCCCATCTTTACGCTGGTACTCGCCCTCTCGCAAAATCCGATTACGGTTATCTCGTCTTTTCTCACTCATCGTGAACTCTCCTTTCAAAAAAGAGAGCCAGACTTGCACTCTTATCATAACACAAATCCAGCTCTCCGCATAGTTATATCATGTGAAATCGGTAAATCTGTCAGCTCTGTTTACACAGCAGTAGCCTGATCCAGATACCGTTCAAATTTCTCACGCTTAATGAGGGCACGATTGCCGTTCATCACATAAAAATCCTCATTGGGATGTGTGTCAATAAGCGTTCTCAGTTTCCCCTCGCCGATATGATAATATCTGGCTGCTTCCTCAATGGTAAGCGTATATCTACGCCACACCGGAATATCTGAGTAATTTTTTCCTTCAATATTCATCTTATTATTCGCCATAGGCAGTTATCCTCCATAACTATCGTTGTCGCAGCATTCGCCAAATGGCTACGCAAGCGTATCCGCTTGGCTCATTGCCTGCGCACATGAAAATAGCTAGACAGAGGGTGTCGGCAACGAAGTCCGGCAACGGGCGCAGGAAGACCTTGCAAACAGTCTCAATCTGGCGGTGGTTACTATTTATACTTTTCTTTTATTTTTCTGTTGTTTTGGTTGTCATAGGGGAGAAAAGCCCGGAAATAAGGGATTTTCCCCGGCAACGGGCTCGGCAACGGGATAGCAACAGGGGGTGCAACGGGCTGTCATTTTCAGAATGGAAGCTCCATCTGTTCTGTGACCTCCACAAAACCATCCATCATTTTTTCAGACGGGTTGCCGGAGTCCGTTGCCGGGTTTTCACGCTCCCAGCCCTTTTGTCTGCCATATTCTGAAAACATTCTTGGGTTCGGGAAGTACCGCCAGCCGGAAATGCACTGGTTCATAATCTCGTTGATTTCCCGGATTTCCCATTGCTTCGGCTCGTCAAAGGCATGGTTTAAGGCTTCCTTGTAGAGCTGCTTGGAACAGACCATGCTCCCGGTGTACTTATCAAGATATGCCTGTATCATCCCGGCTTTGGTGTCCTCCGGCATAAAATCCCGCTGGTGTTCTTTGAGATACCGCTGCATGGCGGGGCTGAAAGCCAGCTTGAACCTGCCGCTTCGGTAAATCTCCATCGCTTCCGCCCACATCTGCTCGATATAGGCTCTGGAAGCGGCTTCATCCTCCAAAATGTGAACCTCGGCTTGCTCTGGATACACCATGACCGGGATAAAGCGGCGGTTGCCGGAACGGTCAAGGGGCAGGAAGTCAAGGGCATTGGAAGTGCCGCCAAACACGCACTGACGGGGGCGGTCTGCCGGGTGGGTTTCATAGGGTATCTTGTAAACTTCTTTCTGCCGGCTTAAAAACGACTTGATTTCCTCAATACTCTTGGCGTTGGCAGTTGCCATCATTTCTGACATTTCGATAATCCAATGACCTTGCAGCTTGCGGTACACATTGTCATCGTCCAGCTTCCGCAAATCATCGGAGAACCACTCGTCCCGGACTGCCAGCAGTCGAAAGAAGGTGGACTTGCCAGCCCCCTGACCGCCTACCAGACAGAGCATGATTTCAAACTTGCACCCCGGCTGAAAGGCTCGTGAGATTGCACCCAGCAGGAACAGCTTCAACGCTTCATAGGTGTAATCGTCTGCGTCAGCCCCCAGAAAGTGCCGCAGGCAGAAACGGATTCGTTCTGTCCCGTCCCACACAAGGGTATTGAGATAGTCCCGGATGGGATGGTACTTGTTTTCATTCGCCACAATCCCGATGGCGTTATCAATCTTTTTCTCATTGGTAAGCCCGTAGGTTTCTTCCAGATAGAGAAGCAGATACTTCATGTCCGTATCGTTTAGGGCGGTGCTTTCCCTGTGGAAGCCGATGGGCTTTATGATGTCCTTGCGGTCGGTCAGGATGTTGTATGCGATAGCCCCGGAAAGCAGCGGGTCACGCTGGAATACGGTCAGGCAGTTCCGTATGCTCTGACGGACACCGCCTTTCTCGGTAGTTTCCAGCCCCGCCTTGATTTCCTCAACGCTCTGGGGCGGCTGCATGGCGTTCATAGTGCTTTTTAGTTCTTGCTGCGTCTGCGGCTGCAAGCTCTGCCATTCGCTGTTCAAGCTGTATCACATCCTTTCCGTAGTCCGTAATCAAAGCCGCTTTTTCCTCTGTTTCCCCGAACAGCAGCACATCCAGCAGATATTCCACTTGGGCTTGCTTCTGTAAGGCTTCCACAAACCGGGGATGAAAGGCTTCCTCCGGGGAGTGCGGGACATAATCCTTTCTCCATGCCCGAAGCAGATGGAGATAATCGGCAAGGATACGGAAGCAGCGGTTCTTTGCTTCCTGAAACTGTTCCTCCGGGGATTTCTGCCGGGGCTTGGGCTTTTTTGCCTTTCCCGGCGGTTTCCAGCCCTCATAGGAAAGTCCGAAGTCCTGTGCCAGCTGTACGGCGGCTTCTTTCTTTCCCAGCCCATACAGGGCGGCGGCAAAATCAATCACATCCCCATCCGCACCGCAGCCGAAGCAGTGGTAACGCCGATCCAGCTTCATGCTTGGGGTTTTATCGTTATGGAACGGGCAGCAAGCCATTCCGTTCCGACCTACATGGATTCCATAATGCTCCGCAGCCTGTCTTGTTGTAACGGACTGCTTCACAGCTTCAAATACATTCAAATCTATCCCTCCTTGAAAAAAAGAAAAGCACCTGACATTCTCTGATTGAAAATGGCAAGTGCCTGTTAAAGTTCCATATCCTGTTGTTTGTGTTTTGTCTGCGCCGGGGCAGTTCTTTGTGCTTTTTTCTCGTCCGCTTTATCCTGCAAGACTTCTTTGATGGGCTGCTTCTTGGGTGGCTCTTTGCTTTCCTCTGTGCCGGGTGTGGCTTTCCGTACCCAGTAGCGGATGTCCCGCAGCTTCTTCAAATCCTCCTGTACCTCGGTCAGCGGTACTTTCAGCTCTGCGATTTCTTCCAGAAGCGTTTCCTGCTCCTCTTGCAGCTCCTTTTTGGTGCTGTCCTTATCGTCCGGGTGCTTGGCAAGGTAGGCGGCGGCTTTCTCATACCGGGCAACCTCCGGGTGTTCCTGCTTGAAAGTTTCCTTTGTTTTCTTAAAAAATATCTTCTGGTACTTTTCATAGACGGGCTTACATTCCTTGCAGTCTGTCCGGCTGGCAAGAATCCCGTCAATCACTTTGCTGCGGGCTTCCTTTGGCTTCATCTGATTGCGGTAATCTGCGGCTGATTTCCCGGACGCTTCCAGAAACGCTTCTAAGTCCTCCACAGTGGAAAGCCCCTTTTGCCGGAGATAGGACAGGGCTTCGCTGACTGCCTTTAAGTCCTGTGAAGTCCCCCGGTTCTGTCCAGCCCTTGTCCAGTCCCTCCGTTCTTCCTTTCGTATCTCCATATATTTCATCAGCAGATTGGGAAGAAAGACCGCTTCTTCCGCCGCTTTTTGTGTAAGCAGCTCTTTCCTTTTTTCTCCCAGCTCGGTAATCCAGCCTTTGAGGTTTTGGATAAGCTGCCGGATGGACTTCATCAGGCGGTTGGCGGCTCTGATTTCCCGGTTCAGGTTGCCGATATTCGTCTGGATACCTCGCTTTTCCATCTGCCGGACAGCAGCCCCCTCATGGACAGTGGGGACTATATCAATCCCCTGTCTGGCATAGGAACGCAAGTCCACACGCTCTGGGCGGTCATTGGCTTCCAGATAGCGGTTCTGGATAACTTCCCACTCATGCCGCCAGATTTCACAATATCTCTGGTCGTTCCAGTCCACCGTATCCTCCTTGTGGCTTTTCCATCTGCCGGACGGAAGTTTTATTCGTTCCCCGTTTTCATCAAGGTCATAAACCTTGCGGCTCTTGGGAAGCCATTTCCCATGTTCGTCCATTGCCCGCATCGTCAGCAGGACATGGGCGTGGGGATTGTGTCCCGGCGGATGGGGGTCATGGATGGCAAAATCAGCAATCATGCCTTTGGAAACAAACTGCTGTTCACAAAACTCCCGGACAAGGACAGCGTACTGGTCAGGCGGTATCTCTCTGGGGATGGTAAGCACCCACCGCCTTGCAAGCTGGGAGTTCCATTGTTTCTCCACAGCTTCGGCGGCGTTCCATAAAGTATTGCGGTCTGCATATTCCTGTGGGGCATTTGCCGGGAGCAGGATTTCATTGTGGACGATACCACGCTTTTCCGGGTAGTGCTTCACTTGCTGGTCGTATTCACAGAACAGCTTTTCGCCACTCTGGTAAGCAGCGGCGGCAACCGCAGACTGCCGCTGGCTTCGCTGCACAATCGTGATTTCGTTGTGTGGACAGGGCATTTCGTGTCCCTCCTTTCGGTAATTGATGGATGGGGTGGCGTTTTACCACCTCATTTTGGGCGGAAAAAAAGCAGGAGACCTTTTTTTCAGATTTCCTGCTCGGTGTGCCGCTGTGTGGGCGGCGGATATTTAGTTATGGAAATACATCAATTTGAAAAATCAAAACTGAAAACGAATATCTTCTTTGAATTTGTGTCGTCTGGGATTCCCTTCACTTCGATAAATTTTGTGTCGTTTCATATCATAAATAACTGACCAGACAGTATCTTTACCTGTACTTCTGTCATACTGACAGAGGAAACCATAATCTCCAGACAACAGTTTTTCTGCAAATGGAAAATTGAAACCTCCATTTTTTTCGCTAAAAGCTGAATACAATGTTTGATACCGTTCTTCTGCAAACCAATTATCAATCTTATCGTTGTTATAGCCTACCATTCCTGGCAGATGGAAAGTGTTCGTTGCACAGACAAAAGCAAGATTGCTATTCAATGTTTTTTCTATTTTTATCTGTTCCGCATTACATTCTATAACAGCTATCGCCCCCATTGTATCAGCTAAGGTTAAAGTTTGTGCTGAAGCAATCGGTAATTGATATAAACAGGAGACAGCTTCCAACACATTTCTACATTTCTCCAACAGGTATCTGACAATCATACCTGCGTTAAATCCCGGTTTGCATTGGTTAGGATAGACGGATGTTAAACCAACAGCTAAACCCTGTTCATTAACACCATCTTCAATCTCAATAAAAGCAGTTGTATTTCCTGTAAAAGAATAAACTCCATCCGTCAATTTATAAACTACATTCTGATTTAGCCTTTCGATTTCTGTCAGAAAATCACTGTTTCGTCCCAGAAGAATTTCCTGTTCCGTTGTAAAAGCAAAACAAGAGCAATTACAAGATGGAGGCATAGAGTACATACTAAATAATACAGCTTGCAAAATACGGACATCACATTGTTGTCCATCTGCCAGACCTTGAATTTCTTCTACAATCTCATGGTAATACTTTTCATAAATCGGAAGGCAGGACAAAGCATAGTCAATCCGTTCCTGCGTGATTTCAAATGGTATGTTCTCTAAAATTATATTTTTGTGTTTTAACAGTAAGGAACCCCACCGAAAACCAGCTTCGTAGTGTGTTCCCCTAAAATGTGCATGATACATTTTTACACGCTCCTTATTGATTAGATAAAGAGCTACCGGTAACTCTTATCTAAGGGTAACTGAATAAAAATTTTAAGTCAAGCCATATTTTACTTGTCGGCTGGGAACAGCTTGCAACGCAAGGTGTCCCCAGATGGCAAGTCCACAAAAGGGTAGCTGGCGGCAGCCAGCGCAGGGGAAGCGTAGCGTCCCCTGTATGATTTGGAGCAGACCTTGACTGCGGAAAATCACAGCCCTCCGGCGAGGAGCCTTCGGAGAACGCAATGCACCAACCTCTGGGTGGTGTATAATTGCGCCCTTAGTAAACTAAGGGGTTTCCGGCTTCTCCCGTTCCAGCAGTTTTTTCAATAGTTCCTGCGTGTCCTGCCTGTGAAAAATGAGTTTCAACAACAGCATGACATCATCATCTGTCAGGCGTTCCGGCTCTTGCAGAAAACTTTCCAGCATACCGCCACGAGTGCAGAGCCGGTGTGTCCGTTCTTTTCGGGTAAGCTGCTTCAACTGGTGTTGTAATGCCTTTTCATCATTGATGGCTTTCCGCAGTTTCTTTTCGCTTTTCTCCAGCTCCCGGTTGAGCTTTTCCAGCTTTGAGGTATCAGGCAAGGGCAGTGTCCTCCTTTCTTGGTATCAGCACATAAATCCTGTTTGATTCTCCAACGCCCTGACGCACCCGCATGATAAGTCCGGCGGTTTCCAGTTCATTCAGAGAACGCTTGACCGTCATGGGACTGCGGGACAGGACTGCGGCAATGGCTGTGACAGGGAAGCAGACAAACAGGATTCCGTTCTCGTCCTCCTGCCCTTTGGACAGCATAGCGTCCAGCATCCGGCAGTACATGACCTTTGCGGTGCTGCTGACTGGAAATCCTGTCAACGCTCTGGGAAAGGGCATACAGGGCGGCAAGGGTGTGTCTATCGTCATAAATTCAAAATTCATTCGGTGTGTTCCTCCTTTTTCTTTGCTCGTTTGGATAAGTAACGGGGGCAGTCAACCACAACCGCCCGGAAGCTCTGCTTGCACCCATGCTGGCATTTCCGGCACAATTCGTTGTAAGTGACACGCCCCCGGTCATTGAGGTAAAAGGAAAGCTCATGCTTCCTCTTTTTGCTCATTCTCGGCATATTGTGTTTCCTCCCGTTTTAGTGTATGGTTTCGGGGCGATTTTCGGCAAAATTACAGCCATAGAGCCCCTTAAAATCTCCCGAAGTATCAGCGATAGGGTAGACTGTCCCCCTATCAGATTGTCGTGTTTCGGTATCATTTCGGGGTCAGTTCGCCAGTTCTCCCCGGTGTCGTTCCTCCCCTGAATCTCACAGCGGCGTATCGCTCCCTTCGGTACGCTCATTTTGGTTAGGGTTCCTCCATATCCCTGCCAAAAGTCATGGCGCTACATCGCCGGGGAAGCATATCCCACACAGGCTGGTCATTCGATTGGAATAATCCATCGATGAACTACCTGTATCATAGAACATTTTTGTGCCCTGTGCCGTATGTCCACAAAGTAGGAATTAAGGATAAAAAGCGGAAATTTCCACGATTGCGGAAAGTGTGATATA
Source organism: Lachnoclostridium edouardi (assembly GCF_900240245.1). GTDB lineage: Bacteria > Bacillota > Clostridia > Lachnospirales > Lachnospiraceae > Lachnoclostridium_A > Lachnoclostridium_A edouardi. The sequence continues at coordinate 2,300,772 of NZ_OESQ01000001.1, read as the reverse complement.
ATCCAGTTAAGCGACAGCAATGAAACCGTTGGAAAGGAGCGTGCGCCCATGAAAGGAGCAACAAGCATACAGGAACGCCTTTGGGAACTCCGCAAGGATAAAGGCTTAAATCTGGAAGAACTATCAAAGCTGACGGACATTTCTAAATCAGCTCTTGGAAGTTATGAAAAAGAGAATGTTAAGGAAATCAATCATGGCTATCTTGTCACGCTGGCAGACTTCTATGGGGTTTCCGTTGATTATCTGCTGTGCCGGACAGAGAACCGAGAGCAGATCAACACGCCACTAACAGAGCTGCATTTGAATGATGAGATGGTGGCACTTTTGAAAAGCGGTCGGATTAACAACCGCCTACTCTGTGAGCTTGCCACACATAAAGATTTTATCAAGTTTCTTGCAGACATTGAGATTTATGTGGATGGGATTGCCACCATGCAGATTCAAAACCTAAACGCCCTTGTCGATACTGTCCGGCATGAAATCATTGAACGGTATCGCCCCGGCGAAGATGACCCGCATTTGAAAGTGCTGCAAGCCGCCCATATCAGCGATGATGAATATTTCAGCCACATGGTTCTGGATGACCTCAATCTCATTATCCGGGATATTCGGGAAGCTCACAAAAAGGACAGTGAGAGTGCGCCCCAGACCACCGTTGCCGATGAACTGAAAGAAAATCTGGAAGCGGTCGAAAATTTCAAGGGCAGTCGGGATGAAAAGCTCGTTGTCCTTTACTGCAAGCAGCTCGGTATCAACTATAAAAATCTGTCAGACGAAGAATTTCGCTGGCTGATTCAGATTCTCAAAAAATCGAAGAAAATGGGAACGCCTATCAGCCAGAGGAAAAAACGGTAAAGAAAAACCGCTGTTGCATGGTTTGTTGGCTTCCATGTAGCAGCGGTTTGTGCTGTGGTTATTCAATTAAAATTCAGAATGCAAGCAGAAATTTTCATGTTCATAAACCATAAATTTCTTTTATCAGAATAAATCAATAAGTCTATGTATATGATTGCACATAGGTTTTCATCTTCAGTTTTCCAAATTGCTGTTCTAATATTTCAATATACTCCTTCTTTATATACAATTCCGTTCCACTATATAATGGAATTGCATTTCCAGGATACTCACTGTCGCCCTTATAACTTGATGACCATTTTTTCATAATAAAGACAATATCATTTTCATGATTGACGGCAATATATCTTCCATGCCAAAAATCAAATTCAATATGAACATTAAGCAATTTAGAAACTGACATTCCAGGCCACAGATACTCTTCATCTTCTAATTCTCGATCCAATGTACTAATAAAATTAATTAGTGCTTTCGAATTATCCGAAATCATATAGATTTCCCTTTCTTCAACCTCTGTAGCTAAACATTGTTGGAACGGATTCTGATATTCTTCATCTTCCCCTCCTACTATTCCTTGATATGCAAATACCAAAGACACCTGTTGATAATCAATGCGTTTTCTTATTTCGGAGCGTCCTATTAGAATGTATTCATCCTCATTATTTTTCAAAAAAGGCTCACATGAATTATTCTTATTATACAGATAATTTCGGGGTTGCATTTCACGGCACTTAAATAATCTATACATTCCCTGATAGTCAGGTATCAATCGTAGCAAATTCTGCGAAATCAACTCGGGTTTTCTGTCCAAAAAAGCTTTTTCAATAATCGCATGGAGCGCATATTGAATTACATATGATTTGTACACAGTATTTGTTTCAGGAATCTTGCTTGATCCCCCAACAAAATCTTGTATTATATCATTCAGATTCCTTGATGCATGTAGTTTTTCATAGAGTTCTACATAGTTAATACCACAAGTATTAATCACCTGCATAATCGGATCTCGGTATACTGAATTCTTAGCGTATTCATCAGCTCCTTCTCGAGTCTTTTCTTGCCCAAGATCATATAGCTGTTCTGATAAATAAAACTCAATATCTTCCTGCTCCAAATAATCAGGTGCATGTTTATCAGCACACTTCAAAAGATAGCTCTTATATATTGTAAATTCTGAAAATATAACATCCAAAAGCAAATTTCTGGTTGGATATATAGCATTAATTGCATTTATCATTCGCTCTTCATTCAAATCTTTCAGATAATATCCATAACATCTTACTAAATCTGCGATTGCTATTTGTGTCACAAGATTATACTGTTCATAATGCTCTAGACAAAATACTATCGATTCCGTGAATTCAGAATAATTCTCTTCTTCAGCAGAATTCGCCAAGTAAGCATAAGCTGCTAAAAACGATTCCTTGCCTCCATCAATGAACCGCATTAATAAGCAGTTACGCAATTCTAATAGTGTATCTGTTTCTTCCCAAACATTATCAATAATATATTGATCAAGATTCGGAAAACGGAGTTTCATAATATCGAACACATTTCTCCAAATCTCAATGATACTATCCTTTTCAAAGCCAAACGTAAAAAGTGCATCCAAAAGACCTTTTGTAATTCTACCCGAATGTGAAATAATAACTTCAGGTAATTCATTATAAAACGTATCACAAGCCACATCAAAACTCAGTCGTGTACTATTGAGAAATTCGTCTTTATCCACTAAAGAACTTCCCCATTCATATGAGTAAAGGTATATCAACATATGAATTTCTGACTTTTCTTTATCATCCAGTTTCAGCCTATCAACAATTTGTAAAATATTCTCCTTATGTTTCTGACTGTACCTCCATCCCCCACCTTTGGTAATTATGAATCTCAACATTTCAAGTAAAGTATCTTTATCATTCTGATAATTCTTAAGAAATTCACAGATATCTTGTATATCTCGCTCAATTAAATCATGTGTTTCAAACCATTTCTTTGCATCTTCTAGGGTTGAGGCTTCAAAATGTATTTGACTATTTTCAAAAACATCTGTTGCTTTTTTACCATCTTTGTTGTCTATATCATCAGATTTCTTTATATGGAAATATTCTATATATTGTGAAACATCAAATCCTGCTGACTCGACTGTTAACAAGAATTCTTTGATACTTCCATCTTTCCAAGAATCATTATCCGGCCAAGAACTATCAAGGATATTGAATCTTGAAACTATGTTAATAACAAGTTCATTCATGCGCCACTTAATCAGCATTTTTTCATCGTTGCTTGTTTCTTCGAATATATGTACCAGCATTCTGCATACAGATGTGGCTGCATCAATTATTCTTGAGCTTGTATCATTTGGAAGTGACTCAATCAATCCAATTATAATATCCAAATAACTAGAATCATTGCAATACTTCTCTATAGCAGAACGTAACATACGCTCTACAACCCAACTTTTTCCATATTTGATTTGTAGCTCAGACAGGAATGCAAGCGCATACTTCGAATCTGTCTCAAGCAATTTGTCAAACCAGCGGTTTAGGAAGTGCTTTGTTTCTCTTCCATCAGTATGCTTCCAAAGAGCTATCGTCATTTTTGTTATTGTATCACGTTCCTTTTCTGGATTTTCTGCAACAGATTCAAAAAATATGTTATAAGAATCCATAATCTGTTCCAGAATAATATCCTTATGAAAACCATACGCAACAAGGTAACGTGTGCACAAATCAAAATACTCTAAAGCCTCAGACTGATTATACTTTGAAATAAGACTTACAAATCGGAGCTTTGCTGCAGCTATACAGTCATATACCTCATTCTTTTCTATATTCTCCTGAATTCTTAATAAATAAGGTTTTACAATTTCATAATTATCAATAGTCAAAAAATGAGATATTAATCCTAATAATTCAGCATCGGTTAATGGACCTCCCATGCTATGATCAAAACTTGTTCCCGTTTCATTATCAAGCCGTTCGAGAATATCCAAAGCTTTCTCCAGATCCTCTACTTCTCCATTTTGAAAAATCAATTTTACCGCCTGTTCATATGATTTTGTCAATTCATTCTGGAGAAAATACAAATCGCAGGTACGTGGTTTACCCTTAAAAACCTCTGTATCTTGTAGCAGTAGTTTCAAATTAGTAATCGCTGATTCACAAATGTATTTAGAATCCATTTGTGCTGTGGATGCACACAATTCTGCCATCTTGACAGAGTAAATTATCCAATTATAGAACCAGTTAATATTTCCACAATCAGCAACGACTGCTTCTATAGCTTTTCTATCCCCCCGCTCAGAAAGATAGTATATTTGCGAAAATAATTCTTTGAAACTTCTGACATCTTCTTCTCCTGGCATCTTCAGTTTTTTAATTTTTTCCCAGTTCCTAATAGCAACTTCAAAGGAAACATCTCTTTGCGGATAATATCCAGTTTCAATATATGAAAGATAGTCTTTCCAATGAATCAGCTGTTGCTTCTCCGCAATTGAAGCAATTTCATTAAATTCTATGTAACCCTCTAGCTCATCATACGCAATCTCAATACATTGATTTCTTATTGAATCCTTTTCTTTTTCTATTAATTCCATAAGCTTAGGAATAATACTAACCCCTTGCTTATCGAGATGATATCTAAAATAGTATTTAAAATCCTCAATCTTATACTGTTTAGCATCTGTATCTAAATATAATTCCCACCAAGGTGTAATACCAGCTTTCGAAGAAATATAACATGCCAGCAGACCTGTATTCTTATCAAAAGTTGGCTTTCCATCAATCTGCATTAATTGATTTAGTTTAGAAGCGCCTTTTATATCGCATATTGCCTGGAAGTATTCTTCACCAGTACTTTCGAATTCGTTCATATCATCGAGCATTGCCAACAATTCACCAGCTGTTACCAATGCAACTAAATTTCTAGTTCTACCTGCGCTTCGAATAATACAATTCAGATTCATTCTTATGCGTTTTCGAGAATACCCCTCTGAAACTGATTTAAGAACGAATTCTTTCTCAATCAAAGCTGTATTCTCATCATCACGCTTAACCTTATACAGGAGTTCTGTGAGATAATAAAACGCCTTATCAAATTCAAAAAAAGGTTTCTCCTGTAGCCAATCAGCAAGAATACCATAAACATTTCTCTCTAAATCAACTTTTTTATCTCTTAATAAAGATAACACAAATCGGCGAAAACTTTCATGATAAATTGAAAAGCCGCCACTTAAAACATTTTCAATTAATAATGGTTGAAGCACCGATATATCGTATTCTACATATTCTCCATCTCCGGTGATCTCCATTAAATCATCTAGGCTAAGATAGAAATCTGCCCCACAAAGTGCATTTACTGTGCGATTGTTATGAACCTTTTTATATAAATAGCAATAATACTCAGATAAGTTGATATCGTAATCGGGTATTTCATCAATTAATTCTTTATCTACATTTAAGTTTCGTAACTGGCGCAAGATGTAACTAAGATACAGTGCATTCCCTTGAGATTTTTTAAGCAGATATTCACTTATTGATGAGCTATCGTCTTCTTTGATAATGTCATCAATAATCTGAAAAGTTGCCATCAAGGATTTCGCTTGCTTAATACCCCATGGCTCAATTTCAAATACACAGTAGCCATTGGCTTTAAATTTATCCAGTACGCCTATTGGCTGTGATGCTATTATGACATAACAGTTATCAGGAAAATGAATCCCCAACAGTTCCGATATAATTTCGGTTTCTGAATGTGAAATAAGATCTTTATGTAAATCATATTCCCTAGAGATATGATCAAGGCCATCTACTACTAAATAGAATTCTTCTCCAATGAATCGAAGCAGATTTTCAAGCTCTGCTTTATCAGCTCCAAAGATTGTATTCTTATGCTCAACTAATTCTGGGCATTGCTCCACAATCTGTGAAACCAGATTGCCATATAAGGAAGTTACACGTATTCTCTCAAGACTATTTGTGTCCTGCAATGACTGGAAACAATTATAATGAATAACTTTACTGTCTTCATTTTCAAGTTTATCTATGAATTCATCAACAAGCCAAGACTTGCCAGAGCCAGGGTTGCCAGTAATAATGACACGTTTTGAATCACGAATTATTCCATATAACCTTTCAATCTCATCATAAAGTATAACTTTATGTGCCGAATCCACTGGAAATCTTTGATCAAATTTCCCATAATCCATTATAAATCCAAGGCGCCCCATTAATGTATTGGTATAGAGTCTATTCCCCATCGCTCTGGAATGCTTCACTTCTGTAGCAAGCTTATAAATAACTTCTTCTAAATTTAGACTATCATTTGGATAAATTCCTACGCCCAGCTTCTCAGCTTGCCGAATAATTACATTTTCTATACCACCAGGTTTTTTCAAATCCAGACTTGCTTTAGGCATTTCCAAAACAATCGTAAGTTCATTGCAGAATAATAAAAAGTCTTCTCTATCGATAATCCCTGACTTAATCGCTGAATTAAACTTTCTCCACGTTTTTGGAGGTGGATTATCTACTGGCCAAAACGCCTCGCCATCAAACGAATATGCAGCCATAGAAAAAGGCAGTGTCTGTTCTTCAATAGGTTTCAAGAACTCTACAATCGGATCATCATCAGTAGGCCTGTGCCATGCAAGGCACAACTTTATCTGAGTATTATTTTTAGATTCTTTTCTCGTTTTCCAAGAAACGAAAAGATCACTTAACGCAGTACCATGTCCATTGCCATTTGCAAAGTCATCTTTAGTAAGTTTGTGGGAGGTTTCATCATCAGAATACTTAATCTGAAATTCAGTGGTACTATTAGGCGTCTTCACCTTTAGATCGTCAAATTTATCTCCGCTGAAATCCTTACGATCAATAATTATTTCCGCATCTATCTGACGAAGCATCAGTTGTAGAATTATTGAAACCGTAAAATAATCCTGATATTCATATCCTTCATGGATTGCGCTCTGCATTTAATGACCTCCTCATATCAACACAAATAAATCAACTTTTTAAGTCTTCTCCTGTCAGCAAATCGTACATTTCCTTATGAACGTACAGTAAGTCGAATCGCAAAATGACTCACGACCAATAATTTTCAAAAATACAATTTATAATAATTATTCTAGCATACCGTTATAAATAAATCATCTCATGCAAAACAATTTCTTTCGCCCGGTTGTGAATGTTATTGCAACGCTGCACCCATTCCATTTGACGGGTGCGCTTCAATTCCTCGGTCACGCCCTCGGCATCTTTCATCTGCTCCATGATGGTATCTAACCGTTCCTGTGCCTGTTCGTTCAGGTCTGCAAGATATGTCCACAATTCTCCGGTCAGTATCAATGTGTTCAATCTGTCTGGGTGGGCTTCTCTTAAATATTCCTGGTGCATCCGTCCGTACTTTCCGATAGAGCGGTGTTCCTCCAACAGCTTCAAATCTGGTATGTAATAATCTCCGTTCAAGGTGTAATGCAGTCCATTTTTTTCATCATAAATGTATTCCTTCAATCTACTCATATTTTAATTTCCTCATTCTGGCTTATTTTTTGCAAGTCTGGCTCTCCAGAAATATTGGTAAATCGTTGGTAAAATTGAGAATGGAACACAAGAACTGGTATTTATAGAAGTATTTAAGACGATTTGAGACTTTTTATTCTGAACAGTAAATCCTGCCGTGGCAGATGAAAAGTACTTTTATCATATTTAAAATTCCTCCTTGAATGCTCTATCTTTCCCAGTATGTAAATATCTTTAAAATTATTAAATTTGACACCAAAGAAGCAAAATACAACAAATTAAGGCGTGAATTGTAGTAAGAATCGAGGTGTGTTACTACTCAGCTATTTTATGTGGAAGCTCCTCTAATCTTTTTTCTGCAAGTGTTTGTAATTTCCTGACATACAATATCAATGCTATCTGCAAATAAAATTTCCCGACTAATTCCAAACAATTTTAATTCCTCTAATATTTTATTTTTAGCCGTTTTGGGGATAATAACCCGCCCACAAATAGCATCATGGTTTTTAGCAATCGGCTCAATAACCTTTTCAAAACATCGACTGCCTGCCGAACCATTCAGTGCAATTTTATTTGGAAAAAGAATATATCTTCCACACTGCATTTTTTGCCGGAGATTTCTAGTTGGTGCATAAACAAAAAACAATTTTTACAACACTCATCTATCCACTCTCCGCCCATCTCTGTTGTTGCATTACAAATTTCTTGCACCTGTTTCTGCTCAAGAAAATAGGGTTGTGTGAGTACTGCGCTATAAAAAAGATTCAATGGATAAGTTGTGCCTCTCACAAATCGGTAGCTATCAGCAATAGCATTGATAACAGGATAGTTTGTTACATCCAATTCATTATTTTTAAATGCTATGACTTCCGCATCTTTTTCATCATCTGAACAACATGCAAAGTATAACGCAACTAAAGCATTCTCTGTAACATCTAATAAACGTGTTGGAATCCCGTGATGCTGCAACAATGCTAATAACTCCAAAGGCTGTAATGCATTATGAAAAATATCTGGCATTCTAAACTTTACCATTTCAATTAAATTGCGCTCTTCATTAAAGATTGAAATATCGCCAGCAAATTTACGGTTTCGCCCCAATGACGGCAGCAGTTCAAATTCAGCATTTCACTGCCCTCTAAACAGCAAAATTTCATTTTTTTCTGCGCCATTACTAATGAGCGTCTCACTCCACTGACATACTTTTTGAACAAATTCTCGAATATTATTGACCTTATTTTCTGACATTACTATCCTCCTATTTCTAAATATATTAATAATTTTGTTTAAAAATTTCGCTCTAATTGAATTGCTCAATGTTATCTAATTTCAAAAAGTGTGCAAAATCAAACATATCCTATCAAGGCCAAGATCTCACTCACAAACTCGCCTAAAAGCTTTTGACAGTATTCTTTTCATAATCATCTTTAGAACCAACTTTCTCTCAAAGGATCTGTTCCAAACTTTTCATATCCGTTTCAGTTAATGGCTTATTCGTTTTAAGCTTTGCGATAACAATATTATCCTGAATACTGGCGTACATAGAATTCTGCTTTTGCCTTGAATTTTTAAGTTCATCCTTCTCCAGTGCAAGTTTCTTCCATTCTGTAGAAAGTATCTCATAAGTAAAATCTGTATATTACTTAACTTAGTCAACAGCAAGTTCATTTTATAAGTCCAAATCCCCTGCTCTCATTTACATGGCACAAGGCATTGTCCTTTCTGATAAAGGAAAAACAGGACCTATGTACTCATCAATATTTTTCATACACCCTCCACCTCCCTTTCCCCTTCCTTGTAAAGCTTCACTGGCAATAAACTTCCCTGTACTGTCCATATTTAATATGAATATCTGTCATTTCTCTAAATTCATATTGTCCCTTCTCAATATATAACTTGTTGTCTTGTATATTACAATTCATAATCAGAAACTTATCATCATAAATGGTGATTATTACTTTATTATCATCTATGGTCTCATAATCTTTTTTGTCACTTACTTGTCTGTTTAGCCCTAAATATGTTCCTGTGCCAGTATCGGCTAAATAAATTATCAGTGCTGCTGCAAATAATATCTTTTCTGCTTTCGCAAAAGCCCTATGCCCTTTAAAGTGCTCTCTCAGAAGTACAAAATACGCCAATATTACATCTGCAATGAGAATTACAATAACCCCAATATCATTGTCTAATATACTTATTAACCACTTATTTTTTATTAAATGAATAATCCCGCTGGTTAATAAAATATTCTGAATCCATAAAACACATACTAAAACTATAAATAACAGGAATGTGAATACTTTATTTTTTACCTTTGAATTTAAGTAATTTAAAAAAATGGGATATAGAATTAAAAGAATAATACTTACCAGAAAAATGATTTTAATGTGAAACGGCTGGGAGCCATTAAAATATCTCATATCAATGCCGTAATATTTGCTGCTGTTTTGGGAATATATTACAGTTGAGTAAATATTTATTAAGGTTCCCAATGTAATGCATAAACCAATTCCGATTTCTAAAATGCTCCAAATATTATCCTGGATATACTTTTTAAATTTTCTGCTTTTAAAGGGCCTTCCAGATGAATCGACAATTTCCATATTATCATGCATTGATACTCCCTCCCTTACGCTTTTACACGTCTCCAATCACACAATAAATCCTGTTATAAGCAGAGTATAGCATATCCATCTTCTTTCCGCCATATAGTGTAGTTTTGGCGGCAATCCTGCCAGCTTTACTGCCAGCTTTATAAAGAATCGTTTTAACAGTGAACTTGATTCAGATTTAGAAAAAATGCAGCAGCCGCGGCTTTTTAGTCTTCAATAAAGGAATGGCTCATAATATAAAACTCATCCTGGCTGGGCCTGTATTCCTTTTCCTTCTTTTCTAATGCATCATCATATTTCTGCGCTTCTTTTTCACTGACGGCCATAACTGGACTGTCATAATACACCCATTTTTTCCCGCCTAAAGCCCCTGGAAGCAGTTCTTTTACCATCATTGCTGACGGGTATTTTCCATTTTCTATACAAATATTATATTTTTTGCAACTTTTAAAGCCACGGCCTACATAGTTTACTGGACTTCCAAAAATAACAACTGTATCATAGCCCAGATTTACTGCATGAGTAAAAGAATGCTCAATAAGCATTTTCCCATAACCCATTCTTTGATATTCAGGCATAACGCAGATAGGGCCAAAGGTAAGGATTTCCTTCTCTCCCCCGTCTTCATCTACCAGTCTTGCTTTTGTGTACATAATATTTCCTATTACTTCGCCGTTCAGCTCCAAAACAAAATCTAGTTCCTGAATAAAATCCTGGTGTTCCCGCATAATGTGAACCAGATAATGTTCTGTGCAGCCTGGCACATAAAGATTATAAAAAGCATCCCTTGTAATTTTTTCTACTTTTTCGTAATCTGATTTCTGTTCATTTCTAATATTGATTATTTCACTCATTAAAGAATCTCCTATCTTTTTTCATTTATTATAATGTGCCCCCATTTATTTGCCAAGGCACATTTAGTAAAATCTGCCGTATATATTTTACTAGTGTTATATCTTCTTATAAACACAAAGAAAGCCGCCCTGTTAAGGACGGCTATATCTCATCGCAGGGGGTCATCCCCCGCTTTGAGGACTGCACATAAATTTAACCTTAGAACAATTCAGTACAAGGATTAGTTGTTGATTCCGGTGATTCCTAATTTACCATTGTCATCTGCCTTAAATGTAATGTTCTTTCCATCGCTTCCCATTACATATCCTGCCTCAACCTCTTCTAATGTTGTAGTATCAAAGGCTGTCACTGCGTCAGAAAACTCCTCTGTAAATAAAGAGTCTTTGTCTAATGCAAGGAATGCTTCTTTATCAGCTACAACGCCCTCATTGTCCTTTACGCTTGCTACATAAACAGGGTAAGTAACCATGTCTGCTAAATCCTTCAGGTCTTTATTCATAACTGCATCAGCTACCAGGTCGGCAAACTCCTGTGGAGTCTCTTTTACTTCAGCTTCTTCAGAGCTTTCTGCTGTGTCAGATTCTTCTTCCTTAGCTTCCTCTGTCACGTCGCCCTCCGCCTCGGCTGTATTATCATCTGCATTAACTGCATCAGTAGCTTCCACAGAAGTCTCTGTAGCTGCTATAGTCTCATCTTTTGCTCCGCCTCCACATGCTGTTAAGGCTAAAGCCAGTGCACTTGCTGCTGCGATCACATAATTTCTCTTTTTCATAATTTTTTCCTCCTTTATTATGTCAATCACTCTAGGGACAAGGCTTATGATAACACAACCAGGAAAAAAAGGCACGAAAAATTCCCTTATGTTTTCATTAAATAAGTATGAATAAATATAAAAATTTAGAAACTTCTTAATTTGTCAGAATCTTCCTCCCCTGTTTTTTCTATTTCTTTAATTACTACATAATAACCTGCATCTCCATTTGTTTTAACCTTTACCCGCTCTCCAATTTTATGTCCCATAATAGCTTTCCCCAGGGGAGATTCATTGCTGATGCGGCCGTCCAGAGAATTCCCTCTTACTGTAGTCACAATTTTATATGTTTCAGTTTCATCATCATCCTCAAAATAAACTGTTACTTTATTATTCAGCCCTACCTCGTCCTCTTTAGACTCATCTGTAATAATATGAGCTGTTTTTATCATTCTTTCTAAATACCGTATCCGGCTTTCATTTTTATTTTTATCTTTTTTAGCTGCATAGTATTCAAAATTCTCACTTAGGTCTCCCTGGGCTCTGGCCTCCTTTACAGCCTCAATAGCCTCCTTTCTCACTACCAGCTTTCTGTAATCAATTTCTTCCTGAATTTTTTTAATATCGCTTTTTGTCAGCTGATCATTCATTCCATTCACTTCCCTTTTTTTATTGTTATGAGCATTACTATTTTTTTATCGTTATGAGCACTTAGTGCCTGTATTTTAGGCACTTACGTGCGATACATGAAAAACAGTTTGCGAGGTATTTCACGAGCATTACTATTTTTTATATCACAACTGAGCCTGCCGTTCAAGAGCGGCAACGGAAATAATGTTCCCCCCTTGTATCTGTTACTTTACAGCAGTATAATACTTACCAACCGTATACACAAGCTAATACAGCAAAAAGCATAATTTCACATTCAATCAGATAATGAAAAGAGGTAATCTATATGATTTTATACTTTTCCAGCACTGGAAATACTAAATTTGTAGCTGAAATGATGGCAAGGGATTTAAAAGATGAGATTGTATCCCTGAATCACGTTTTCAAGTATAATAAAAAATGGGAATTTCACTCTGAAACCCCATTTATACTGGCAGCGCCTGTTTATGCGTGGCGTTTGCCAAAAAAAGTTAAGCTGCTTCTTAAAAATGCTGTTTTTACTGGAAGTAAAGAAATTTATTTTGTAATAACAATGGGAGGGCACGCTGGATCTGCAATGAACTCCTGTCAGCGGATCACATAAAAAAAGCAGATGACATATATGGGATTTGCAGGAATTCCCATGCCTGACAATTACTTTTTAGCTGATCAAATGCTTTCCAAAGAAGAAGCTGTTTTAAAAATACAAAAAGTTATTCCTTTCATTCACAATATAGAAAATATTATTAGAAATAAACAAGTTTTAAAGCTTTATGAGCACAAAAGTAATGATTGGTTTTTGTCTTCTGCAGCATATTGGGGTTTTAATACATTTATGAAAAGCAGCAGGGCTTTTAAGGTATCAGACCAGTGCATTCACTGCGGAAAATGTATAAAGGAATGTCCTGTAAATAACATTACTACAAAAGACGGAAAAATCACTTTTGGAAACCAATGTATGTTCTGCTTAGGCTGTATACACAAGTGCCCGGTCCATGCTATTGACTACAAAGGTAAAGCAAAGAAAAACGGCTATTATATTTGCCCTTCCTCATCTGAGATTTTAGCAGACAATAAAGAATTTCCACAAAAATAAGAAGCCTAACACAGTACGTTTATATGAAAATGCAAAAGGCACTGAATCCTCATCCCTTTAAGGGGTAGTCAGATTCAGCGCCTATTTTATTTTAGAAAAATGCAGCTATAATCCCTTTATGGCGAAATATGCCAAAGAAAATTTTTATAAAATTTTACATAGATTATTCTGCAAACATTGGAGTAGACAAGTAACGCTCTCCTGTATCAGGCAGGAGAACTACAATATTCTTTCCCTGATTTTCAGGTCTTTTTGCCAGCTGCAGGGCTGCCCACAAAGCGGCTCCTGAAGAAATTCCCACTAAAACTCCCTCTGTTCTGGCTATTTCCCTACCTGTATCAAAAGCATCCTGATTTTTCACCTGGATAATCTGGTCATAAATCTTTGTATTTAAAATTTCAGGCACAAACCCGGCTCCAATACCCTGGATTTTGTGAGGTCCTGGTTTTCCTTGTGACAACACAGGAGAATCCTCAGGTTCTACGGCCACTATCTGAATTTTAGGATTTTTAGACTTTAAATATTCTCCCACTCCTGTAATAGTTCCTCCTGTGCCAACTCCCGCTACAAAAATATCTACATTGCCGTCTGTGTCCTCCCAGATTTCCGGTCCTGTGTATGTCCTGTGAGCCTTAGGATTTGCCAAGTTTACAAACTGGCCTGGTATAAAGCTTTCAGGGATTTCTCCGGCCAGTTCTTCTGCTTTTGCAATGGCCCCATTCATTCCCTTAGCTCCATCTGTAAGCACCAACTCTGCGCCATATGCTTTTATAAGGTTTCTCCTCTCTACGCTCATGGTTTCCGGCATTACTATAATCAGCCTATAGCCTTTTGCCGCTGCCGCAGAGGCCAGTCCTATTCCAGTATTTCCGCTGGTAGGTTCAATAATTACCGCTCCTTTTTTCAGCGCTCCCGCCTCTTCTGCCATCTCTATCATTTCTCTGGCAATTCTGTCCTTTACACTGCCCGCCGGGTTAAAATACTCTAATTTAGCCAGAAGTTTCCCTTTAAAATCATATTTCTGCTCAAATTTTTCTAACTCTAGTAAAGGCGTTCTTCCAACTAATTCTGTAATAGAATGATATATTTTCATAATGATTCATCTCCTTATAATACTGCCCGAAAGGCCTGTTCTAAGTCTTCAATTATGTCGTCAATATGCTCTGTTCCTATAGATAATCTAATTGTATTTGGTCTGATTCCCTGCTCCCTTAATTCTGTCTCAGTTAACTGAGAATGGGTTGTACTGGCAGGATGAATTACTAAAGATTTTACGTCGGCTACATTTGCCAACAGGGAAAATAATTTTAAATGGTCAATAAATGCTTTAGCTTTTTCATCATTTCCTTTTATTTCAAATGTAAAAATCGAGCCTGCGCCATGAGAAAAATACTTTTCATAAAGCTGATGGTCCGGATGGCCTGGCAAGGACGGATGATTTACTTTTTCTACTAAAGGATTGGAGTTTAAATAATCTACTACCTTTAAAGCATTTTCCACATGACGTTCTACTCTCAGGGACAAGGTCTCAAGTCCCTGTAAAAGCAGGAATGCATGGAAGGGAGAAAGAGTAGCCCCAGTGTCCCTTAAAAGCACTGCTCTCACTTTAGTAATAAATGCCGCTGCTCCTGCTGCCTCTGTAAAAATCACCCCGTGATAACTGGGGTTAGGCTCTGTAAGAGAGGGGAATTTTCCGCTGGCCTTCCAATCAAACTTTCCGCTGTCCACAATAATTCCGCCTAAGGTGGTGCCGTGCCCGCCTATAAACTTTGTAGCAGAATGTACTACAATATCCGCTCCGTGTTCTATAGGGCGAAACAGCCATGGCGTTCCAAATGTATTATCTACTACTAATGGAATTCCATTTTCATGGGCAATCGCAGCAACAGCTTCCATATTAATAATATTACAATTAGGATTTCCCAAAGTTTCTATAAATATTGCTTTTGTATTATTTTTTATAGCTTTTCTAAAATTTTCCGGGTCCTCTGGATCTACAAAAGTAGTGTGAATGCTATATTCTGGAAGAGTATGCTCCAACAGATTATAAGAGCCTCCATATATAGTTCTGGCTGAAACAATGTGGTCTCCGCCTTTTGCTAAGCCCTGGAATGCATAAGTAATGGCTGCAGCTCCTGATGCAACTGCCAAAGCTCCTACGCCTCCCTCCAAAGCCGCCACCCGCTTTTCAAACACATCCTGAGTACTGTTTGTAAGTCTTCCGTAAATATTTCCTGCGTCCTCCAGGCCAAATCTGGCCGCTGCGTGAGCGCAGTTGTCAAATACATAAGATGTAGTCTGATAAATAGGCACTGCCCTGGCTCCAGTAGCCGGGTCTGGCTGTTCCTGTCCTGCATGTACCTGTAATGTTTCAAATCTGAATGTTTTATCTGCCATTGTAAATACCTTCTTTCATTATTTTTATTTGCATATGAATCTTTGCAGCAGTCACTGCCTTCTGGTTATTTACAACAGCACATTCGCCCATTTCGGAAATTTTCTCTCAGCAGCCTGATAAATATAGCGTTCATAAAGTACCTCCATTCATATCTATTTAATATGAATTAGTTGTTTAAAAGATTACCACTTATTTCATAGTATGTCAATAGGAATTATGTTTTTTACTAAGATTTTACAAAAATCAGATAGCAGAACTTATAAAATCTGGATATACTTTTTCTTTGTACAGATAATAACTAATATTAAATCGGAAATTAAATATCATTATTTAGTCTAATACCGGGAAAGGTAAAAAGTACTGTGAAAGAGAAAAAGCAAGAAAACATCACATATGAACAAATCAGAAAAAATCAGGAGATTAATATTTTAATTGAACAGGGAAATCAAGTTTTAGGAAAATTAGGCTATACAGAACACTCTGGAAAACATGCCGCAAAGGTAGCTGAGACAGCAGGAGAAATTTTGAAAAAATTAGGCTGTAGTAAGCATCATATATATTTAAGTAAAATTGCCGGATATATGCACGACATTGGCAACGCGATTAACAGACACGACCACGCCCACAGCGGAGCAATTTTGGCCTACGAAATTTTAAAAAAGCTGGAGCTGCCTTTAGAAGATGCAGCTATAATAGCTTCAGCCATAGGAAATCACGACGAAAGCACTGGAACCGCGGTAGACGTGGTATCAGCTGCTCTCATACTGGCAGATAAAACAGACGTACGCAGAAATCGGGTGCGAAATCAGGTCATTGCCAGCTTTGACGCCCACGACCGGGTCAATTATGCCGCTCTCTCCTCTAAGCTTTCTGTAAATGCTGAAAAAATGGTAATTCAAATGGATTTGGAACTGGACGATACAATGTGTTCCGTAATGGATTATTTTGAAATCTTTCTCCAAAGAATGATTATGTGCCGGAGAGCAGCAGAAGTATTAGGCTGTAAATTTAAGCTGACAGCCAACGGAAGTAAATTAACTTAATATTTGACACAATAAAAACCTGCTACAACATAATTATTTTACTTTCCTTTATGACTGTAATTTCTTCCTGATTATCAATGTAAATATCTTTGTCTCCTTCCTTGCCCAACTTTTCCACAAAGAAGGTTCGTGGAATGTAGTACTCCTCTCGTTCAACTTTTTCTAATCCCAAATGAATTACTGCATTATCATATGTACTGTAAAATAAAATTTCACAATCTATTCGAGTCGGTGGCATCACTTTACTTTTATCATAATTTACTGCCAGAGGCGATTCCAGCAAAGAAGGCATCAAATAAAAATATACATACTTTGCTTTCACATTTTGAAATTGTCTTCTGTTTAACTGTTTTAAATGTCTAATGTCGACGATACCATCTTTTATATTGTTCCACCCATCTTCGCCGCGGTAATTATGTAATTCTGAAAGTCTAACTGCTGGCTTTGCGATAGATTCTATTCCTAGTAAATGACAGAAATTATAACTATTAAACCGTACCGAAATTGTTCTTTGATTATTCTTACTTTTAACAGTATAAGTATAAATAAACGGGCACAAAAACATCTCGTAGTATTCTCTTAGAACATTCAAAGTTATATCATTTATCCTAGGTTTTACTGTAAGTTCTTTTAATTCAACTGCGCTGTACATTTTATCCCCCAAAATCAAGAAAGAGTTCTGTAACAACCAGAACTCTTTCATACAGCTATTTTATTCTGCTCATATTTAAACTCTCCGCAGCGGAGAAATCAGGAGCTGCACCCGATTATTATAACTTATGTTATAAATCAAAAATTATACTATTTTGCCTCTCCGCAACAGAGAAAGGCTGTCATTACTTAATTATCAATAATATTATAGTTGTATTTTTTCAACTTGTCAAACAAATTTATCAGACAAAAAACCTCCCAAGACCAAAAGTCCTGAGAGGTTGTATACTGTATTGAATTGTTCTCGAATATCTGATTATCTCTTGCTGAACTGCGGAGCGCGACGAGCCGCTTTGAGACCGTATTTCTTTCTTTCTTTCATTCTTGGGTCTCTTGTTAAGAAACCTTCTTTTTTCAGAACTGGTCTGTAATCAGCGTCTGCCTGAAGCAGAGCTCTGGAAATACCATGTCTGATTGCTCCGGCCTGGCCAGTGAAACCGCCGCCATGTACGTTTACTAATACGTCAAATTTGTCAACTGTCTCAGTAGCTACCAGTGGCTGACGAACAACTAATTTTAATGTTTCAAGACCAAGATACTGGTCGATATCTCTCTTATTGATTGTGATTTTACCTGTGCCTGGCACTAAGTATACTCTAGCGATAGATTTTTTTCTTCTTCCTGTTCCGTAGAATTTTGCGTTAGCCATTCTAATTTCCTCCTTTCAAGACCTTATTAAAATGTTAAAACTTCTGGCTTCTGTGCAGCCTGCTCGTGATCTGGGCCTGCATAAACGTGAAGTTTGTCCATCATGCTTCTTCCTAAAGGTCCCTTTGGAAGCATTCCCTTAACTGCTAACTCAACTACCTTCTCAGGCTTTTTAGCCATCATTTCTTTTAAAGTAGTCTCTCTCATTCCTCCAACATAATCGGAGTGATTATAGTAAATCTTCTGATCTAACTTTTTACCTGTTACAACAACTTTATCTGCATTTACAACGATTACATAATCTCCACAATCCATATGAGGTGTGAAAATTGGTTTATTTTTACCTCTTAAAACCTTAGCAACTTCAGAAGACAAACGTCCTAAAGTACATCCCGCAGCATCAACTACGTACCATTTTCTATCAATAGTCGCTGGACTAGCCATAAAACTTTTCATTGGTCAACCTCCTGTTAAAATCAATGTTATAAAGAAATAACTATATCCTAAAATGCTTACTCCGGGGCTTTGGTTTAAGCATTTTCGTCTAACGTCACAGTTATACATTATATAATACCATTCAAAATGTGTCAACCCATTTTTCCATAAAATTCTAAGAGAAATCAGGAAAAATCAAGGGTTTTCGCCTACATCCTCAGCCAGAAAAAATCTGCCCTCCTCTATTCCGCCCTCTTTTACTAAATCAGCCATCTGAGAAAGGTTTTCCATCTCCTGTCTGTCCTTACTGTCTATAGCCTGGAAAAACTTATTTTTATCTTCCAGAAGATTTAAGCGGTAATAGCCATACTGCTTTCCAGTTTCAGTCGCATTTTCCTTAGAATAATCCGCCACAAAAATCTCAGCCGCGCCGTTTCTGTAAGCCTGGTGAATAGTTCTCCTTAAAACTCCCTCTGCCTCCCCTATTTTACAGCGGTGAAGGAAAATATATGCTTTTCCTTCATTTTTAATATGAGACTGAAGCACATGATAGCTCCATTCTTTATTATGTCCTTCTCCCCATCTGGGAAGCTCTTTTTCATATTCCAGACTTATTAAGGTCAATCCTTTGGCAGGCGCTGTTCCCCCTGCCGCCTGCCTGTCCCTGGCATAAAGAATTTCCTCTACATGTTCCGGCGGGTATACCCCCATACCTACTTTTATTAAAGTGCCTGCAATAATTCTTACCATATTATATAGGAAACCGCTGCCGCTGATTCTTATGGTGATCATGCTGTTTTGATCTTTTTCCACTGTCAGGCTGTAAATGGTTCTCACTGTCTCCTCAGCCTGAGTTCTCACAGTACAAAAGCTTTTAAAGTCATGCTCCCCCATTAAATATTGGGCTGCCCTTTTCATTTTCTCCACATCCAGATGAAAATAACAAAAATGGGAATAAAGGCGCAGCACAGGCATATCTATTTTTCTGTTTAAAATTTTGTATTCATATGTTTTAACGCAATTCTGTTTTCTGGGATGCCAGTCTAACGGTACTTCCTCTGAACTTTGAATCCGTATATCCTGAGGAAGCCTTTGATTTAAGGCAAAGCAAATCTTGTCTGCAGGCATACGGTTGTCTGTATCAAATATTGCCACATTTCCCATAGCGTGCACCCCTGAATCAGTTCTACTTGCCCCGGTAATAACAATAGGCTCTCTTAGCAATTCTGAAAGGGCCCTGTTTAATACTTCTTCTATAGTCAGTCCGTTTGGCTGAAGCTGCCATCCGCAGTAATTTGTGCCGTCATATGACACTGTCATTTTTACACGTTTCACTGCCGTTTCTCCTTAATCCTGATCTTATATCTGTCCCTTTTATAAAAGAAAATCTACAGCCAGCACTGCTGCAAAATAAACCAGCAGGATTACATATGCCAGCCTGTCTCTTTTTTCATATTTTAAAGGCTTCATCTTTGTCCTGCCCTCCCCACCCCTGTAGCATCTGGCCTCCATAGCCATAGCCAGGTCGTTGGCGCGGCGGAAAGCTGAGATAAAAAGGGGAACTAAAAGAGGAACCATGCTTTTAGCCTTTTTAATTAGATTGCCAGACTCAAAATCCGCTCCCCTGGCCATTTGAGCTTTCATAATCTTGTCTGTTTCTTCCACTAATATAGGAATAAATCTTAAAGCAATAGACATCATCATAGAAATCTCATGGACAGGCACTCCTATTTTTTTCAAAAATCCCAGACTTTTCTCCAGACCGTCTGTCAGCTGATTAGGGGTTGTGGTCAATGTCATAACAGAGGAACCTACTACTAAATAAATCAGGCGCAAAGCCATAAGTCCGGCTAAAATTAATCCTTCTTTTGTAATCTTTAAAAAACCCCACTGCCATACAGGTTCACCGGCAGTGAGAAACAGGTTAAAGCTGACGCTGATCAGCAGCAAGATAAAAATTGCCTTTAACCCTCTTACCATAAACCGAAACGGCACTTTTGACAGTTTTATACAGCCAGCCAGAAAAACTGTGGCGATTAAATATGTCCAAAAAGACTGAGCGCAAAACAAGGATATAATAAAAATCATTGTTCCCGCCAGCTTAGTTCTGGGGTCCAGTCTGTGAACCACAGAATCCACAGGATAATATTGTCCTAAAGTAATTTCTCTCAGCATAACAATTCCTCTATTTTCCCAGAAGAGCCAAAATTGCTGTTCTGGCCTCCTCCACAGTAATTAAGTCGTCGCGGATAGGTATTCCCGCCTCTTTCAAAGCATGTACAATATATGTGATCTGAGGGGCGGCCAGTCCCATTTTCTCCAGCTCTTTATAATGGCTAAAAACCTCTCTGGGAGAACCGTCAAAGGCCTTTTCCCCCTGATTCATCACAATAATCCTGTCTGCATACCTTGCCATATCCTCCATGCTGTGAGATACTAAAATAATTGTCATATGCTTCTTTTTGTGCAGTTCTGCAATTCTGTCTAAAATCTCGTCCCTCCCTTTAGGGTCCAGACCTGCAGTAGGCTCGTCTAAAATCAGCACTTCCGGTTTCATAGCCAGCACCCCTGCAATAGCCACTCTCCGCTTCTGACCTCCTGACAGCTCAAAAGGAGACTGTTTATAAAAGCTTTCTTCTAACCCTACAATCTCCAAAGCCTCCCTGGCTCTGGCTTCTGCCTCCTCCTGGGATAAGCCCTGGTTCTTTGGACCAAAACACACATCAGAAAATACGTCAATTTCAAACAGCTGATGCTCAGGATACTGAAACACCAGGCCTACCTTCCCTCTCAGCTGCTTCATATTATATCCGTCCTGGTAAATATTTTCCCCGTTAAAATAAATCTCGCCGCTGTCAGCTTTTAAAAGTCCGTTTAAATGCTGAATCAGCGTAGATTTTCCAGAGCCTGTGTGGCCGATCAGGCCTATAAACTGTCCGTCCTCTATTTCCAGATTCACATCCTTTAAAGCATACTGGGAAAAAGCTGTGTCTTTCCCGTAAATGTGATTTAAGTGCACTACCTTTATTCCCATTTCTGCGCCTCTTTTCCGGACTGTTCCTTTTCCTTAGAATCGTATTCTCCAGAAACCTTTAATTCCTTTTTCATGTAAGGAATCAGCTGCTCCAGCAGCTCGTCCATGTTAAGAATCCCTTTTTTCAGCGGCAGTCCTGCTTCAGAAAGCTCATATGCCAGCTCTGTCACCTGAGGCACGTCCAGACGATATCCCTTTAATTCCTTAACATGAGAAAAAATTTCCCTGGGCACATTGTCCATTACAATTTTTCCATTGTCCATCACAATAACTCTGTCTGCATCCACTACCTCTTCCATATAATGAGTAATTAAAAGAACTGTAATGCCCTCTTTCCGGTTCAGCTCTCTGATGGTTTTGATTACTTCTTTTCTGCCGTTAGGGTCCAGCATAGCAGTGGGCTCGTCCAAAATAATACATTTCGGCTTCATTGCCATTACGCCGGCAATAGCCACTCTTTGCTTTTGACCGCCGGACAGCTTATTAGGGGACTTCATTCTGTAAGCAGTCATTCCCACTGCCTCCAGACTTTCATCTACCCGCTTCCAAATCTCATCTGTAGGCACCCCTATATTTTCCGGTCCAAACCCTACGTCCTCTTCTACTACGTTTCCTATAATCTGATTATCCGGGTTTTGAAATACCATTCCTGCAGTCCGGCGTACATCCCATATCTGGTTTTCATCGCTGGTATCCATTCCCGAGATCCACACAGTTCCTTCTGTGGGCATAAGAATACCGTTTATATGTTTGGCAAATGTAGACTTTCCAGAGCCATTGTGGCCTAAAATAGCCACAAAGTCCCCTTCCTTAATATCTAAAGTCACATTATCAATGGCTCTGTTTATTTCCTCGACCTGTTCTTCCTCATCTCTTTTTACATAGTCAAAAATGAGTTTGGCTGCTTTTATGATTCCCATTTCAAACCTTCTTTCATGTTTACCCCACAAGTATACAAGAGCAAGGCCGGTTCTGCAAGGGGAAATTCCAGTCATTGCATATCTCCCGCTACACACTGAAACTAAAATGAATCATATTATATAAATTTAATAAAATAATTAATACCATAAATCCTGAAAATACCTGTTCCAATTTTTTATGGGACAGCCTTCCGGCGGCTTTGCTTCCCAAATAACCTCCGCTTAAAGCCCCTGCTATTAAAAGTCCTAAAACAGCAGGGGGATATTCCGGAATATTTTTGCAAAAAATAAAACCGGCTGCAGATGCAAGCTGAGAGCAAAAAATAATATACAATGAGTTTCTCCCTGCTTCTCTGGAATTCATGGAAAAGAAATAATATAAAACGGCTACATTATATGCTCCTCCTCCTATTCCTAAAAAGGAAGATATCAGCCCCATACCTAATCCCAGTCCCAGGCAAACCATTAAACTTTTAATATTTACAGATTGTATCTGAGATTTTTTCCTTATATACAAAAAAACGGCAGTATTTACTGCCAGCTGTAAACATGACTGGGGCAGCACCAACATATTATCACTGTTTCCCGGCCCCCAACCGGAAAACCAGCATAGGGCCAGGTCCATAATTCTTTTTCCTGCAATTCCGCCTAGCACTGCTCCTGCTGCCAGAAAAATTGTGGTTTTCTTCTTGGCACAGTTTTCCTCCTTTCTCATACAAAAAAGAGAAAAGCCGGACATGGCGCATACTGTTGTTCCGGATAAAAAGCTAATGGTTTCTGCCGGAAATATACTTAGGGCGTCCAGAACAGGCTTTATAATGATTCCTCCTCCCACTCCCACGGCTGAGCCTAAGGAGCTGGCCAGAAAACTAACTAGAAACAGTACTATTCTTTCCACAAGCCCACCTTTCACCTTAATCCATACATCATTGCTGCAGCTGACTCCAATCTTTGAATACTATATTCAAAAAAATCTTCATAGCTTTTGCAAAAAATATTTTTTTCCTGTTCTCTGTCCCGTCTGCAGCCTCCTCTGCAGAGCCATCCCCACTTACATTCTCTGCACTGGCTGCCAATTACTGACTGGGAAATAAACTGTCCGGCTGTTTCTCCCTCAGCCATTTCCTGAAAAGAACAGCTTAGAATATTTCCCAGCATCCATTGGTCTGCCATATAAAAATCACAGGGGTACACACTGCCGTCTGCCTCCAGGGCAAACTGGCAGCTGCACTGCTCCTTCATAGAACACAGCTCCGGAGGCTGACCGGCCAGAAGGGAAAGGTAATTATCTATATGCCTGATACTTAAATACTTTCCTTTCTGAAAATCCTGGTACCACAAATCAAAAATGGTTTTTAAAAATTCTCCGTAATCTGCAGAGGAGAGGGCATGTTCCCCTCGCACTTCCCCTGCAGGTTCCAGACAAGGAATAAATTGAAGGTGGGAAAATCCCTGTTTTTTATAAAATTCATAAAGCTTCATTCCCCTTCTGGCAGAAAAGGCAGTAATTACGCAAAGTATATTAAAAGGCACCTGAAACCTGTTTAAAATACTACACGCTGCCATTACATTTTTGTACGTGCCCTTTTCTCTCTGGTCCACCCGAAATCTATTATGTATTTCTGCCGGTCCGTCTAAAGATATTCCTACTAAAAATCTGTTGTCTTTTAAAAATTTCGCCCATTCCTCATTAATGTGCATACCGTTTGTCTGAATCGCATAGCTTACAAAAACATTTTTTTCATTACAGCGTCTGACAATCTGCACAAATTCCCTGTAAAAGTCCAGCCCACGCAAAAACGGCTCTCCTCCCTGAAATGCAAAGCAGCAGGAGTTTTCTGATTCTTTTATGGTCTTTTTTATAATGATTTCTGCCGTCTCTATGGACATTAATCCCCTGTCTGCAGCACTGCGTTTTTGGCTGATATCGTGGTAAAAACAATATTTACATCTTAAACCGCACCGCTGAGATGCCGGCTTTATCATCACTGTAATATGCTTCATTTCACCCTCCGGTTTTGTGCAATGTTTCTCTGTTTTACTGGGCTAAAATTGTTTTTTCATAGTCCTTCATATAAGTTTCCGCTTCCTCTGCAGGCAAATATAAAGGCGTCAGATGATTTTTTTCAATATAATCCATTTTCCACGCCTCAGTCTCAGAAACCTGTCCCAGCAAATCGCTCCAAAACTTTACTGCTTCATCAGGCATAGAGGCAGGACCTACCACGCCCCGCCATATAGGCGCCTCAATATCTTCCAGCCCTGTTGCCTGACTAAGAAGAGGAATATCTCCTAAGCTTCCTCCAAACGGCTCCTTAGCCAAAGCCACCTCAGCCTCCACATCATTAGACTCCATATATTGAATACTGGAAGCAGGCTTTGAGATGCAGTAATCTATATGCCCTCCTAATAAAGAAGTAATTGCATCTGAGGTGGCGTCATACATAATGTAAGTCAACTGCTTATCGCTTAGCCCTGACACATCTAAAAACATTTCATATAATCTGTAATCCTCCCCTTTAGAGCCGCCTATGGTTACCTTTTCTCCTGCCTTTGCTGCCTCTAAGGCTTCTTTCAGATCTGCATAAGGCGTCTTTTTCCCCTTTAACAGCAGATGCCTGTCCACAGCCATCACAGCAATAGGCCTGAAATTTTCTATTCTGTTATCTGTATTAGTCACCATAGGAACCAAATCCCCGCTGTTAAAGGTCAACAGCAAATGACCGTCGCTTTTCTCCTGGCTTACCCTTAAACGTCCTACTTCTCCCCCTCCGTCTGTCTGATTATTAATTAAAATAGTTTGATCTACCATCCCTTCATCTTTCATAATTTCTGCAATCACCCTGGTGTAAACGTCGCTGCCGCCGCCGGCGCTGGAGGTCACTACCCACTCTATATTTTTTTGAGGAGCCCAGCCTCCTTCATTAGTATTCTGTTTCTCCGTCTGACTTTCTCCTGACTGTGAACATCCGGCTGCTGCCGCCAAGCACATAATTATTCCTGCTGTTGCAAACAATTTTTTCATTTATTTTCTCCCCTTTACTTTATTCCATATTTCTCTGGTTACAGGCGCCATAATCAAGATAATCAATATACACATAAAAACTGCCGACAGCGGCTGTTTGAAAAAGATTACAGGGTTTCCTCCTGACATTAAAAACGCCCGCCTTAAATTCGTTTCAAAAATCTTAGAAAGTACAATAGCCAGAACTAACGGCGCCGTAGGATAGCCGGATTGATTCATTAAGTACCCTAAGCAGCCGGCAAGCAGCATAACAATCACTCCATAAACTGAGTTTGTAGAACTAAAAGAGCCTACTATACAGACTGTTGTAATAACAGGTATCATATATCTGGTGGGAACCGACAATATTTTTACTAAAAAGGGAATGATACAAAATGCAATTCCCAAGGTAATAATATTGGCCAGAAACAGGGAGGCAATTAACCCCATACAAAATCCGGATTTGTAGTAAACAGCAAAGGTCCGGGATTCAAGCCCCACATCATCAATCCTCCTAAAAGCACGGCCCCTGTGCCGGAGCCTGGAATCCCCAGAGCCAGAAGGGGAGAAAACGCCCCTGCCGCCGCCGCATTATTGGCAGCCTCACATGCCGCGATTCCCTCCACAGCCCCTGAACCTAAAGGCTCCTGGCTTTTAAATTTCTTCTGCACTGCATAGCCGGCAAAAGCTCCTGTAGTAGCCCCGGCTCCCGGCAGGATTCCAATAAATATGTATTGCCAAAATGATATCTGGGGTTTCCCGTTACAGCGTCCATTCCTATACATGCAATTAAAATTCCAACCATGGTGGAAATTACTCCTTTTGTAGGATTCTCCCCCATAAGCCATCCTATAGACGTCATGGCTACCATTAAAAGAGCCGCCATTTCTACAGGCCCAAAGTGCAGTCCCAGTCTGGCCAGCAGCGGCCCTGTAAAGGCCAGGATAATCATACCGATCAGACCTCCTAAGAATGAGGATATATTGGCTGTAAACAAAGCCTGACCCGGCTTTCCCTTCTGAGCCATAGGATAGCCGTCTAAGGAAGTCATAATAGCCGGCCCGTCCCCTGGAATATTAATCAAAATCGCGCTGTAAGCGCCTCCAAACATATTAGAATAGTAAAGAGCTCCCAGCATAATAATAGCTGTAGTAGGGTTAAATTTATAAGTAAGAGGCAGCAGCAATGCCACTCCCGCCAGGCTTCCGATTCCCGGCATAGCTCCTACAATAATACCCAGCACTGCGCCTAGGGCTGCTGCTCCAATATTTTCCACAGATAAGGCTACTCCAAATCCATGGAGCAATAAATTTAAGTTTTCCATTTGCGCCTCCTTTTATCCCATAAATCCTTTCAGCAGCCCTGCCGGAAACTGAATTCCCAGCCATACTGAAAAAATCAGCCAAACTGCTCCCCCCACTGTTATTGTCAACGTCAGCGTTTGTTTCCACCCTGCCTTTTCCACACCTTTCATCCAAAGAATCAAATAAAGAAAAACAGCTGCCAGCATTCCTATAACATAAGACGCCGCTAATATTCCCGCCGCTGCCAAGGCCGCCAGGCCCTCCTCCTTTTTCAGCTCTTCCCCTGTCTCTTTCCACGATTGAGAAAATGCAGCAATACTCATTACTAACAAAATTCCTGAAACAAGAGAAGGATAAAATCCCCCCATAGGCCCTTTTACCTCATCCCAGAACCCCAGCTTTACTATTCCTAAATAAAGAAATACTCCTGCCAGTAAACCAGTACATAAGGGAAAGATTTGGCTCAAACCAATTTTTTTCATTTTATTACTCCTTTCTCAGCCTGTATCTTACATATACCTCCTCCGGAACGCTGTTTTCTTTCATAATCTCCACAATATGTTTTTTCATCATATGTTCCGCTTCCTCATTATGAATAGAATGTTCCATATGAGGATCTTGCTTTAAATCAAATAAAAAATCCCCCATATTCAACTGCCCTGATTGAGTTTTAGGCTTGATTTTCTTCACCTTTAATACAGAATAACCATTTGTAAACCCAAAAGGCCCCGTCAGCTCCGCTCCCTCCAGTTCTTCTCTTGTAAAGCCCTGGCACATGTGAGAGCAGTTTAAGGTATAGTTAAAAAGATTATCATTATCCGGATCAGGCGCCCTCATATATACATATCTTCCGTCAGTACAGTTAATATTTCCTCCATGACTTCCATAGACGGCCGCACATCGGACAGGAATATCATTTACAATTACATTTTCCAAATCCTTTCCCACGACACTTTCCGGAACCTGAACCTGAAAATAATTATAGATTGTAGGAGCCAGATCAATTGTCTGCACTAAAGCATTTCTTGTTTCACCGGCTAATTTATGTCTAGGGTCCCAGATAAATAAAGGAATATTGGCAATTTCGTTGTAAGTGGGACCTACATTTTTCCCCCACCAGCTATGCTCCCCCAGCATAAACCCATGGTCTGTGTTTACAATCAGCATAGTATCTTCCCACATATTTTTCTCATCCATTTTATCCAGCAGCCTGCCTAAATTTCTATCGCACATAGACAGAAGAGCTGCATATTGGCACCGAATATGTTCTCTTGCTCCCTCAGGGTCGTCCTCCTTGATTTGTCTATAAGGCGGCCAGTCAAAAAACGGCCCTGCATAGGTGTGGGGATATAAGTCTTTATAGCTTTGCTGTGTAAAAAAGGGTTCATGGGGATCAAAACATTCAATCTGCAGCAGCCAGCTGTCACAGTCTCCATTCAAATCTAAAAATTCCATGGCTAAATCCCATGTTACTGTCTGGGGCTGTTTTTCCTCTTCATCCAGAAATCCCCTGTTTACCCAATCCTGTCTCCATCTGTGAGTAGGGCGGCAATTACCTTTTCCGGAATCTTTGGTTCTTTTAACTGAGCCTTCCACTTGTCCCCTTCCTGACCTCTCACAATTTCCCATGTGCCAAAATGTGTGTGGTAATTAGCCCCTCCCTCTTCCCAATAATGGTAATGATCGCTGATTAAGTGAGTGTGAATTCCGTTTTTCATTAAATTCTCCGGCATGGACTCGTCATATGCCTCCAAAGGCCCCCAGCTTCTTGTAAAAAAGTTATATCTCCCTGTATGCATCTCTCTTCTGGCAGGCATGCAGGGCAGGCTTCCCACATAACAATTTTCAAATTTTACAGTGCGCTGGGCCAATCTTTGAAAATTAGGTGTTTTTGTCCACTGACATCCGTAAGGCTGCAGCAGATTCTTTACAAGTGAGTCGTACATTACTATAATTGCTTTCAATTTTCCCCTTTCCTTCCCTGTTACAGAAAAATAAAAATTTTTGCAGCTTCTATAATTATATAGAGCAAGTTACATGCCAATTTTTTTAAAGTTCTGTATTTAGTAAAGTATTTTAAGGTTCATAGGAGAAAATCTTTCTATACAACAAAAAAGGCCATTGTAAAATGGCCCAAATACCTTTTCTTCCATTTTACAATGACCTATGGCTTTTATTTTCTTTTCAAAGTGAATTAAAATTTTTCATTCTGCAATCCCCACTCCTTTAATCTGCGCCAAAGGGTGGTGGTGCTGATTCCCAGCTCTCTGCAGGCCTCTTCCCTGTCTCCCCTGTTTCTTTTTAATGCCTTTAATATAATTTGCCGCTCTTCCTCCTCCAAAGTTTTACATGCGTCCTCCTTACTTCCCTCTCCTTTTCTAGTGTTTTCCTCCAGAACTTCTCTGACTACATCGGAAAAATCCTCCTGATTTTTCTGATTTTCCTCCTGAAAACCTTTGAGGATTATAATTCTTTCCAGAATATTTTCCAGCTCTCTTACATTTCCTTCCCAGGGATATTCCTGAAGCAGCTTTATATCTTTCTGGTGAAAGCTTGGAAGCTTTACTTGTAGACGGCTGCAGATTTTTTCAGAAAGACCTTGGACTAACAGGGGAATATCTTCTTTTCTTTCTCTGAGAGGCGGAATATGCAGATTTAAAATATTCAGCCGATAATACAAGTCCTTGCGAAAGCTTCCTTTCTCTATGGCCTCCTTCAAATCTGCCAGCGTAGCTGCTATTACCTGCCCGCAAAAAGGAATCGCCTGGCTGCCTCCTACTTTCATAATCTCCTTTTCCTGCAGCACGCGCAAAAGCTTTGCCTGAACCTTAGGCGGCAGCTCCCCTATTTCATCCAGAAAAACAGTGCCTCCCTCTGCCGCCTCAAAAATCCCTTTTTTCCCTGACCGCAAAGCTCCTGTAAAAGATCCCGGCTCATATCCAAACAATTCGCTTTCCAGAATACTTTCTGGTATGGCGGAGCAATTAACAGCAATAAAAGGCTGGTTTCTTCTGCTGCTGGCATTGTGAATGCTTTGAGCCAGCAGCTCCTTTCCAGTTCCTGTCTCCCCGGTGATCAAAATAGTAGTACCTGCGCCGGCGTAAAGGCGAGCCTTTTCTATTAACTTTGTCATGGCCAAATCCCTGGCCACAATATCAGAAAAAGTATATTTGGCTGTGTGATGCCCGCCGTCTCTGCCTGCATAAATTTTGTTATAAAGAAGCTCTGCCATTTGGGCGTCATAAATCTGCACTACTTTTCCTATTTTTGACTTACCTGGCAAAAAATCTGATTCTATTTTTATGAATTGTTTTTTATTGTAAGTAAACCCTTCATATTCTTTCCATCTCCTCTGTTTTTCATGGTTTGAAACAGAAAGCATAGGCAAAGCCTCCTGAAACGTTTTATTTAAAACCTTTGATTCTAATATTGTAAACATTCTGGAAGCGCTGTCGTTTATATACAGCACTCTCTCATCCTGGTCCAGCACCACAATGCCTTCCTGCAGGGTTTGAAAGATTTCCAGCCCGTAGCCTTCCCCGGCTCTTGCCATAGCTTTTTCAATGGCAGTGAGCACAGATTTCTTTCCGGATCTTAGAGAAACTGTTTTCATCCCTGCCAGCTGAGCAAAATATACAGGCGCAACCCCGCCTATAATTACCTGAAATCCATTTTCACAGGCAGACTGAATTGCGTCAATCAGCAAACCGTCCGGCGGAGTCTTAATAGTTTCAATTTCCATCTGGAACATACTGCGGATTCTGTTTAAATCATGCTCCACTGCTGTGTTAATGCTGATTCCCACCTTGGTGCCCAGATCTTTTGCCTGAACCGCTGCTTCTGCAATATCCTGAAAACCGATTTCAATTGGTATGACAGTAGCCTTCGCCTCTTTCTCCACAGCCTTTGCCATTCCGCCTCTGCTGATAAAAACCTTAACTCCGCTTTCCCTGTATTTTTTTGCTAATTCTACAGCCACACTATTATTTACACAATAAATAACTTTACAGGGCCATCCTCTTTTCTGGCACTCTGACTGTGCAATGTTTGCAATTTCCTCCTGAGGCACCAGCAGGACGCAGCACTCTTTCATTTTAATTCATCACTTATCCTTATCTCATCACCCAAACGCCGTTGGCATCCAGCTGGAATCCGTCAATTTTCGTATTTACTGCCATGGAGCCGTCCCCGGGATAGAAATAATAATAACCGTCTCCTACCTTATACCAGCCCTCCACCATAGCGCCGCTGGAGTTTAAGTAATACCGTTTATCATTCACTGTAATCCATCCTCTGCACATGGCCCCCTCCGGGCCGCCTTCATTAGGATTTAAATAGTACCAGGCTCCGTTTACCTGCTGCCATCCTTTCGCCATAGCTCCTATAGGACCGCCTACATTTGGCTTTAAATAATACCAGACGTTGTTTACCTGCTGCCACCCTGTTTTAATATATCCGCTGCTGTCAAACAAATACCAGATGCCGTCCCATTTCAGCCATCCGTCTTTTGCATAATTGCCGTCCGGATACCGGAAATACCAGCCTGTTCCGTCCTGAATCCAGCCTACCTGGCCGTTGTAGCCGCCTGTGCTGGTGCTTCCTCCATTGTCATTTGTCTGCCCTGTTCCGTCTGATACATCTTCCTCGCCAATATACTGCTCATCAGATTCTACCCAGTCGCTTTTCTTTCCATATTTCTTCTCCTCGCTGGTATACGGAACAGTGCGGACCTTAAAAGAATATGTTCCCTTCTGAGTCATATATGGATAAAAATCATAAGATGTAGCTTTAATTTCTTCCAGCTTTTTAACTACAGAATTGCCTCTGTATAAATACACGTCGTAAGCTCCGCTGCTGCTGTCCCCCTTGCTCCACCTGGCTTTTCCCAGACCGCTTTCCCTCCAGTAAGCGTCCTCCGGCTCATTATATGTGCCTTTAATAGGGTTAATTTTAATAGTTACTTCCAGATCATCCCCGTCTTTTTTAGCGCTGACAAAGGAGCCTCCGCTTACAGATACGTTGCTGGAGCGGTATGTCCCCTTAAAATAATAGTCATCCTCGTCCGGGGACAGCCAAACTTTTAATTTAGGCTCCTCCCCCACCTTCATATCCTTTGTCTCTGAAGTTACCCATTCAACAGTCATAATGGTATATTTGCTGGACGTTGTGTAAACATATACCCCTCCGTCCGCATCGCCGGAGGAGTCTCCATAGCTTAATTCCGGAAGCTGCTCCCCTACCTCCAATTCATCAGCTTTAACCTTTATGCTGACAGATGAAATTGTATGGGAAGCTGCAAATGCAGTTATGCACGTTCCTGCAGCAACAGCCAGCGTCAATACTGCTGTTCCTAATCTTTTTAATACACCTCTCATATAATCCCTCCTGAAAATATTCAGACTTTTTCTGATTTTATTATAGCGTTGACCGCCTGCATCCGTCAACTTACATTATTCTTTCGATTCTATGTCTAAATTCCAGAAAAAAAGACCTGAGATAATGATGTTTACACTATCCCAGATCTTAATCGCTTACTGTATTCTCTTAGTTATTTTTCTGTCTCCTTACTGCTGTTTTTCTTAGTCAAAAGCAGCCCGGCCATTAAGGCGGTAAAGGGGGCGACAGTGACAAGTCCAAAGCTTCCCACCACGGTCTCCAGCACCTCGGCCGCTACATATTTATAATTTAAAATGTGATCCACAGGCGTTCCCTGAGCCATAAATACCATTAATAACGAAATATAGCCTCCCGAGTAAGCCAACAGCAAGGTGGTAGTCATTGTTCCCATAGCCGCCCGTCCTACGCGTATTCCGGAAAGCATAGCCTCCCCCGGCCCAATGTCCGGCTTTTTCATTACTACCTCTGAAACTGCAGAAGTAATATCTACTGATAAATCCATCATTGCCCCGGAGGCACCGATAAATATACTGGCCATAAAAATAGAGGTTAAATTCAGATTCTGATATCCGCTGTACAGAAGGGATTCTGAGCTGGACATAACCGCCCCGTGTATTTTAAACAGATCTGTAAATAAAATTCCTAAAATACATGTTGTCCCAACTCCTAATAATGAGCCTGACACAGCTGTAACAGTCCGTTTATCCGGCCCGTATACAAAAAATATAATAATCGCCGTCAAAAGGGCAGTGATTCCAATGCCTACCCAAACTGGAGAATATCCTTTTAAATAACAGGGCACTAATACTTTCCATATCATCAGCACAGTAATTAAAAAGGAAAGAATTGCCTGAAATCCGATTTTCCCTGCAAATATAACTAAGAATAAAGCAAATATTATCAGCAGAATAATTTCCTTATCTAACCGGTAATGATCTGATATAATAATAGATTTTATATTATCTCCGTCATGGCTGATAGTCAAAAGAGCTCTGTCTCCTGCTTTAAATATTTTATCTTTTTCCAAAGAACCGCTGAGGAAGTTAACTCCTTCCAGAGTTTTCCCCTTAAACAGTCCTCCCTCTATTTCTAGTGTACAGATCTGTTCTCCTGACTGAATAAGACCTGATGTAATAATGGCAGAATTATTTGTTTCTACTACCTTGCCCACTGCCCGCTCTGTTCCCTTATAAATAAGAGCATCCTCATAGCCTGTAGGAAGGCATATGAGGATACCGATTATAATAAGTCCTATAATAGTGGTAAGTAAAACTGAATTCTGCCTTTTTAAAAAGGACAAGATTTTCATTATTCTACTCCTAATAATTCAGCCATTTTGTTGTAGATGTCTGTATTATCATAATACCCTACAAAGTTCTCAGCTCCATTTCCCTGAACCAGCACTTCCACAGGCAGTCCTGTGTGAGCGTAGGAGCCAAAGTTAATACCGCTTTTATTATTTAAAATATGAGTGATGGTTACAGTTAAAGGCTCATAGCTTCCGTAGCGTATGTACTCGTCCTGGGCAAATTCTTCTTCCTCCCCTGTGCGGGACATTGTAGTTTCATAAGCCTGTTTTAAAAGATTATACTCATAATCTGTCATTACTAAAGCGCCGTCGTTGTCAGATTCTGGGTGGAAGTCCGCGCTGTCTTTCTGCTGTGTGGAGGCGCTTCCCTCTTCCCCTGGCGCCTGAAGGCCAAATAACTGTGTCACATCCTTCATCACTGTATTAAAATCTGTTTTGTTCTCTTTATATCCTGTTACATAGTCTGAATCAAATTTAGCGTAGGAAATTTTCTGATTCTCAAAGTTCTTTAAGAATGTATCATAATCTGTTCCTGCAAATCCAATAGTCAGTCCGCCTGTCTCGTGGTCTCCAGTTACAATAATCAATGTATCGTCTGGATGCTCATTGTAAAATTCCACTGCCTTGTCAACTGCATTATCTAATGCAATGGTGTCTGTGATTGTGGAGGCAGCGTCATTTGCATGACAGGCCCAGTCGATTTTTCCGCCTTCTACCATCATAAAGAAGCCGTTGTCATTATCCAGAACTTCTATACCCTTTTCTACATAATCAGCTAAAGACCACTCATTTTCCATACGGTCCAGCTCATAAGCCATAGCGTCGCTGTCAGCCAAATGCTCATCTATTACAATGGTTTTTCCGTCCTCCGGTGTTAAGGCTTCTGCGTCAGCCTGTGTTTTCACTACCTTATAACCGGCGTCCTCTGCCAGCTTATAAAGGTCCTCTTTGTCCTTATCTTTTCCTGTTGGCTGCAGCAAAGCTCCGCCTGCAAAGTAATCAAAATCGCTTTCTATTAATTCCAGACCAATATCATAATAACTGCTTCTGGAAGCCTGATGTGCATAAAATGCCGCCGGTGTGGCGTGGTTTAAGTTTACAGAAGAAAGCACGCCGATTTTTACGTCCTTTTGCTTTTTCAGTTTCTCTGCAATGGTCTCATATGTTTCTGTAAAGTCCTCGCTTACATTAATACTTCCGCTCCAGGTTTTCTTCCCTGTAGCGATTGAAGTGGCTGTAGATGCAGAGTCAGGGGCAAATGATGTGCTGTCATATGTCTGTGCAGAGCCTGCCACTGGAAAACTCATCATAGTCAGGTTATTTTTGCTGCTGAGTATGGTTTTCTCCTGGCCGTCTGCTGTAACAATTCCTCCGTTTTGGCCCTGAGAAGCGCTGAGGAAATAATTTGTCAGCTGTACCTGAGGATAGCTCATTCCGTCTCCAATAAACAAAAATACATATTTAGGGCCGTCAGTTTCGCCTTCAGCTGTCTGTGTATTTACTGCTGTTTTTTCTGTCTCCTGAATACTCTGGCTTTCTGCCCCGCTTGCTGCTGTTGTTTCTGCTCCCCCGTTATTGCAGCCTGTAACTGCGGCAGAAATCATCATACCTGATAGTAATGCTGGTATCCATCTTTTTTTCACTTTTTTATACTCTCCTTTAAAAATGTAATGTTAAAAATATAATGGTTAAGACAAAGTTATTATAAAAAAGGGAGGTAAAATCTAAAACTGCATTTCTGTAATATGTTTGTAAAAAATAAAAAATGATGCAAAATAATCAATAGATTCTTGATATATTTTGCATCATTTATGTTTATTATAAGTTTTAATACTGATTAAACTAATTCAAGCAGTACTTCCATTGCTGCATCGCCCTTACGCTGGCCAATCTTAACGATTCTTGTGTATCCGCCGTTGCGGCTTACGTATTTTGGAGCGATCTCATCAAATAATTTTGCAGGAAGATCAACCTTCTTTGTGTTTTTCTTTCTGCCGGCAGCTGCTGCAGGCACTTCTGTTACATCATAAAGAACCTTTAACATCTGTCTTCTTGCGTGAAGTCTGGATGGCTTATCCTTCTTGATTTCCTTCTCTACTTCATCATATACAGTAACTTTCTTACCGTCTTTTACTTCTTTCACTCTCTTGCCGTCAGCATCCTTGCGGGCTACTTTTGCAGTAACCTTAACAGTTTCAAAGTTATCTTTTTCTTTTACTGCCAGAGCGATCAGACCTTCTGCAACTTTGCGGATCTCCTTAGCTCTTGCTTCTGTAGTAACAATTTTTCCGTTGTGTAATAAAGCTGTTACCTGGCTTCTGATTAAAGCTTTTCTCTGACTGGAAGTTCTTCCCAGTTTTCTATATCCTGCCATGATTTTTCCTCCATTTGTGGAACAGGTGGCCGCGCTTCTTCGGTCTTACCGGCCAGCTGCTTAGCATCCATAAATTAGTTTCTTTTGGAGATTACTGCTCCTCGCTTGGATTTAACTGTAATCCCAATTCTTTTAACTTAGCCAGCACTTCCTCTAAGGATTTGCGTCCTAAGTTACGCACCTTCATCATGTCCTCTGGAGTTCTGTTGCACAGCTCTTCCACAGTGTTGATTCCGGCCCGTTTGAGACAGTTATAAGAACGAACGGATAACTCCAGCTCGTCAATATTCATCTCTAATACTTTTTCCTTTTCATTGTCCTCTTTCTCTACCATAACTTCTGCAGTCTTGGCGTTTTCAGAAAGGTCAATGAACAGGTTCAGATGTTCGCTCAGCACCTTTGCCGCAAGGCTTACCGCCTCATCAGGATCTAAGGTTCCGTTTGTATAAACATCCAGTGTCAGTTTATCAAAGTCAGTGATCTGACCAACACGGGTATTTTCCACAGCCAGATTTACACGCTCTACTGGAGTGTAAATAGAATCCACTGCAATCACTCCGATTGGAAGATCATCGTTTTTATTCTTCTCTGCGCTTACATATCCGCGGCCTTTTGTGATAGTCAGTTCCATATAGAACTTGCTGTCATTGCCTCCGCTTAAAGTAGCGATCACCTGATCAGGGTTCAGAACCTCTATATCTGCATCTGCCTGGATATCAGCACCAGTGATTACGCCTTCGCCTTCAAACTCAATATAAGCAATTTTCGGTTCGTTGCTTTCACTGTTATTCTTAATTGCTAAGTTTTTGATGTTCATAACAATTTCAGTTACATCTTCCTTTACCCCAGGAATTGAACTGAACTCATGCAAAACGCCATCGATTTTCACTTGGCTGACTGCAGCACCAGGCAAAGAAGAAAGCATGATCCTTCTCAGGGAATTACCCAGTGTAGTACCATAGCCTCTTTCCAGCGGCTCTACTACAAACCTGCCATATCTCTTGTCTTCTGAGATTTCCGCAATCTCAATGTTTGGTTTTTCAAAATCGAACACTAATAAGCCCCTCCTTCTGGGTATTATATCGAGGGTTTTTTTGCATTCCAGTTTGAAGCCAGCAACTGCCCGGCCTTACAGCCGGACAATTACATCAGCCTATTATTTAGAATACAACTCGACGATAAGCACTTCGTTTACAGGAACATCAATTTCGTCTCTAGTTGGCAACTCTTTTACAGTGCCGCGAAGATTTTCCTGGTCAACATCTAACCAAGCTGGGATCAGTCTTCCGCCTGTTACTTCCAGAACGTCTTTGTATCTCTGGGAAGATTTGTACTTCTCTTTGATCTCAATAACGTCGCCGGCTTTTACCAGGTAAGAAGGCACGTTAACGCACTTGCCGTTTACTAAAACGTGCTTGTGGTCAACAATCTGTCTTGTTTCTTTTCTTGTACGTCCGAAGCCCATACGGAACAGTACATTGTCAAGTCTTCTTTCCAGAAGGATCATCAGGTTAGTACCAACCATACCGTCCATTCTGGAAGCCTTTGCATAATAGTTACGGAAAGGTTTCTCTAATACGCCGTAAATAAATTTTGCTTTCTGTTTCTCTCTTAACTGGAGACCGTACTCACTTACTTTTCTGTTAGCTCTTTTTAATTCTCTGTTTGATTTTTTGTCAATTCCTAAATAGATCGGATCAAGACCAAGGGATCTGCATCTTTTAAGAACAGGAACTCTATCAACTGCCATTTTATTTCCTCCTAATTAGACTCTTCTACGTTTTGGTGGACGGCAACCATTGTGTGGAACTGGTGTCACGTCTCTGATACTTGTTACCTCTAAGCCACATGCCTGAAGAGCACGGATTGCTGCCTCACGGCCTGAGCCTGGGCCCTTTACCATAACGTCAACGGATTTCAAACCATGTACAAGAGCTGCCTTAGTAGCAGTTTCTGCCGCCATCTGAGCTGCATATGGAGTAGATTTCCTTGAACCTCTAAATCCCAGACCGCCTGCACTTGCCCATGATAAAGCATTACCCTGTGCATCTGTCAATGTTACAATAGTATTATTGAAAGATGACTGAATGTGCGCTTGTCCGCGTTCAACGTTTTTCTTTACACGCTTTTTTGTCACTTTTTTTCCAGTGGACACTTTTTTAGCCATTTTAAACTAACCTACTTTCTCTTCATTACTGAATCCTGTCTCCTGTTTTTAAAACATGCAACGTGATTCGTTTTTAGTTACTTATTTTTTCTTGTTTGCTACAGTCTTTCTTGGACCTTTACGAGTTCTTGCATTGGTCTTTGTCTTCTGACCACGAACAGGCAGGCTTCTTCTATGACGAATTCCACGGTAGCAGCCGATTTCCTGAAGTCTCTTGATGTTCATAGCGATTTCTCTTCTAAGATCACCTTCAACAACCTGAGTATCAGCGATTACAGCTGAAATTTTCTTTACTTCGTCATCTGTTAAATCTCTGACGCGAGTGTCAGGATTTACACCAGCTTCTGCAAGAATACGGTTTGAACTTGCTCTACCGATTCCGTAGATGTAAGTTAAGCCGATCTCAACACGTTTTTCTCTTGGTAAATCAACACCTGAAATACGAGCCATTTGTGTAGTACACCTCCATTAATTAATAGTAGTAATTAACCTTGTCTTTGTTTGTGCTTAGGGTTTTCACAGATTACTCTGATACTGCCTTTACGCTTAATGATTTTGCATTTTTCGCAAATCGGTTTTACTGATGATCTAACCTTCACAGCAATTCTCCTTTCCTTGACTATATCCAGCGCTTCATACTTGAACTTGAAACGCACCCGTGAGTGTCATGGGAGCTCTTTCTGCCTCACCAGATATATCGGTACAACTGGACTTACTTTTGGGCAAAGTTCACCCAGCATCTCAACAAAGTCGCTTGAGCATTATAACATCTTTTTCCTTATAATGCAAGCGTTTTTTCTTCTCTATTTTACTTATCTCTCCAGATAATTCTTCCCTTGGACAGATCATAAGGGGACAGTTCTATGGTCACCTTGTCGCCTGGCAGAATACGGATGTAATTCATACGCAGCTTTCCGCTGATATGAGCCAGCACCTGATGGCCGTTTTCCAGTTCAACCTGGAACATAGCATTAGGCAGTTTTTCTACAACAGTTCCCTCAATCTCAATAACGTCAGCCTTTGACATGCATTTTCCTCCTATAAACCCATTTCTCTTCTTTTGCAGCGCCTGATAAACAATTTAATTTCCTGATCTGTCACAGGCAGTCCCTGAGACAGCTGGCTGTGCAGGGTTTCATCTATTTCATGGATCATCTGTATGTGCTTTTTTTTCTTCTTTTTTGGTCTGTGTGCAGTGCGCGTAATTCCATCTGCTATAAAAAGGTATTCCCCCTGCTCCTTTAATATGATAAAAAGATTATCTTTATCGTGTCCGGCCAGACTTTTTACCAGGCCGCCAGGTTTATAATCCATAATCATTCACCTCATTTAAGCAGAGTGAGTATCTCCGGTTCCCCGTCTGTAATCAGAACCGTATTCTCATAGTGAGCTGACAAAGAACCGTCCTCTGTAATAACAGTCCAATCGTCATCCAACCAGGCCACATCATATCTTCCTGCGTTAATCATAGGTTCAATAGCCAGGGTCATGCCGGGCTGAAGGCGGATTCCCTTTCTTCTCTGGGAGAAGTTAGGCACCTCCGGGTCCTCGTGAAGATTTGTTCCGATTCCGTGGCCTACCAGATCTCTTACTACGCCGTAGCCGAATTTCTCTGCATACGCCTGGATTGCAGCTGATATATCATTTAAATGATTTCCAGCTTTTGCAAATTTAATCCCCTCAAAGAAACTTTGTCTTGTTACTTCAATCAGCTGTTTTGCTTCCTGGCTGATCTGCCCCACCCCATGAGTTCTGGCAGCGTCAGAATGATAGCCTTTATAAATAACTCCTGCATCTAAGCTGACAATGTCGCCTTCTTTGATAATGTGATTTTTGCTGGGAATACCGTGGACTACCTGGTCGTTTACAGATACGCAGATAGACGCAGGATATCCGTTATAATTTTTAAAAGACGGAATACAGCCGTAGCCTCTGATAATTCTCTCTCCCAGCCTGTCGATTTCCCAGGTGGACATTCCAGGCTTAATAGCCTTTTCCAGCTCCTCGTGAGTGGCGGCGAGGATTCTCCCCGCCTCCCTCATCAGTTCAATTTCTCTTTCCGATTTAATTGATACTGCCATTGATTTTATTCTCCTAAAATAGACACAATATCCTGGAATACTTTATCCAGATTCTGAGTTCCATCTACCTCGGCCAGCACTCCGGCTTTTTTGTAGTAGTCAATCAGAGGCTGTGTCTGATCGTGATATACAGTCAGGCGGTTTAGCACTGTTTCCGGCTTATCGTCATCTCTCAGCACCAGCTGACTGCCGCAGGTATCGCACACGCTCTCCTGCTTTGTCGGGTTATATACTATATGATATGTGGCTCCGCAGGAAAGACATGCCCTTCTGCCTGACATTCTGGTAACAATCACCTGATCCGGCACGTCTACATTAACTGCATAATCAATCTTATCCCCCATATCTGCCAAAGCCTTTGTAAGACTTTCAGCCTGAGGAATCGTTCTTGGGAAACCGTCTAAAACATAGCCCTTCTGGCAGTCGTTCTCTTTGATTCTGTCCATCAACATTCCGATTGTAATTTCATCCGGAACCAGCTGTCCCTGATCCATGTAAGACTTTGCCTTCATGCCCAGCTCAGTTCCCCCTTTAATGTTGGCTCTGAAAATATCTCCTGTGGAAATGTGTGGAATTCCGTACTTCTCTGCAATTTTCTTTGCCTGGGTGCCTTTTCCTGCACCAGGAGCTCCTAACATAATAATTTTCATAACGTAAAAACCCCCTTTATTTTTCATTTCACTTGTTCCCCGTGCCATAAAAACGGACGGGCTCCCAAACTTCGCTGACGCAAACTTTAGGCAGCAAATAGTTTGGCGCTTTGCGCTCAACTATTTTTTATCATAAAATACCAGAAAGAAACACGCCGGGCGTGTTTCTTCCATTAATTAATCATTTAAAAAGCCTTTATAATTGCGCACTACCATCTGTGACTCAATCGCCTTTAAGGTCTCCAGAATAACAGATACAATAATAATCAGAGAGGTGCCTCCAAAAGACAACTGTCCTACATTAAATACGCTGGATATAATCAGAGGGATGATACAAATAACAGTCAGCCCAACTGCTCCAATAAATACAATATAATTTAAAAGGTTATTTAAATAATCTGAGGTTGGCTTACCCGGACGGATGCCTGGGATAAAACCGCCCTGTTTCTTCATATTGTTTGCCACTTCCAGCGGATTAAATGTGATTGATGTGTAGAAATACGCAAAAATGATAATTAATGCCACATACAAAATCGCTCCGATGGAATATACCGGCGCTGCAGATTTAAACCAGGAAGAAGAGTTTAACATCATCAAAATTTTTCCGCCGATGGTGCTGTAATCAGGATTAAAAAACTGTGCGATTACAACAGGGAATGACATAATGGATGAAGCAAAGATGACCGGGATAACTCCGGCTGTATTTACCTTCAGCGGGATATGTGAAGACTGTCCGCCTACCATTTTTCTGCCCTGCATCTTCTTGGAATACTGTACAGGAATCCTTCTCTCTGCATCTTGAAGAAGAATTACAAATACAAAAACTGCAACTATTACTGCAATAATAATCAAAGCAGATACTGTTTTAATTGGAACTGTTTTTCCACTCATAAAACGGGTATACAGCATTCCTACATCTTCCGGAACGCTAGAGATAATATTAAACAACAGAACAATCGAAATGCCGTTTCCAATTCCGTTTTCTGTGATTCTCTCGCCGATCCACATAAGAAGCGCGCTGCCCGCTGTCATAGTTGCGATTGCAACAATAACCATTCCAGCTTTTCCCATTCCTGTCTGCTGGTTGAAGTTAATCAGCAGTCCCTGTCCCCCGAATCCAAGCGACATGGCTGTTGACTGAATCAATGCCAGAGCTACTGTCAGGTAACGTGTATACTCTTGGATCTTCTTTCGTCCGTCCTCGCCGTCTTTCTGCATCTCCTCTAATTTAGGAATTGCAATTGTAAGCAGCTGGATAATAATGGAAGATGTGATATACGGAGTTATACTTAATGCAAAAATAGACATGTTGGTAAAAGAACCGCCTGTCATTGCATTAAAGAAATTAAACGCATCGCCGCTTTGCTGTTCAAACCAGTCTCTGATAAAGGACGGGTCCACACCCGGTATTGGCAGCTGTGAGCCAAACCGGATGATAACCAGCATCACGAACATATACGCTAATTTTTTTCTGATATCCGGAATTTTAAAAGCATTCTGGATGGTTTTTAACATATTAGATCACCTCGCAGGTTCCGCCTAAAGCTTCAATCTTAGCTTTTGCGCCTTCACTGAAAGCGTCTACCTTTACGGTAAGCTTTTTGGTTAACTCGCCATTTCCAAGAATCTTAACGCCGTCGCGTGGATTCTTAACAATCCCAGCCTCGATTAAAGTTTCAACAGTAACTACTGCGTCATTGTCAAATCTTTCCAGAGCATTTACATTAATTCCAATAATAACTTTTGTATTTCTATTGGTAAATCCTCTCTTTGGAAGACGTCTGTATAAAGGCATCTGACCGCCTTCAAAGCCTGGTCTTGGAGCACCAGAACGAGCCTTCTGACCTTTGTGGCCCTTACCTGCAGTTTTGCCGTTGCCTGAACCGTGACCACGTCCTCTTCTGAAATTATCACTGTGTTTAGAACCTTCAGCAGGTCGTAAATTGGATAAATCCATGATTGCACCTCCTTACTAATCTATTTATGCTTCTTCTACTTTTACTAAGTGTCTTACACTCTGAATCATGCCTCTTACAGCACCGTTGTCTGGCATCTCAACTGTTTTATTAAGCTTTGTTAAGCCTAATGCTGCTACAGTTGCTTTCTGCTTTGGAACGGCCCCGATTGGAGATTTCACTAATGTGATTTTTAACTTCTCTGCCATTTTGTTCTCCTCCTTAGCCTACAATCTCTTCTACAGATTTGCCGCGAAGTCTTGCAACTTCCTCTGGAGTTTTCATCTGGCACAGTCCTTCCAGAGTTGCCAGAACTACGTTAGTTTTATTGTTGGAACCAAGAGATTTTGTACGGATGTTCTTAATACCTGCTAACTCCAGTACGTTACGTGCCGGACCGCCTGCGATGATACCAGTACCTTCTGGAGCCTTCTTCAGTAATACTGTAGCGCTTCCGAATTTACCGATAAAATCATGTGGTACGCTGTTGTTTTCATCCATTGGGATTTCTACCAGATTCTTAGTAGCAGCTTCTCTTCCCTTGCGGATTGCCTCCGGAACTTCTCCTGCCTTACCAAGACCTGCGCCTACATGTCCATTGCCATCGCCTACAACTACTAAAGCAGAGAATCTCATGGTACGTCCACCTTTAACAGTTTTAGATACGCGCTTGATAGCAACAACTCTGTCATTTAATTCTAACTGACTTGCATCAATGATTGTACGTTTCATGCTGTATTCTCCTCTCTACTAGAATTCCAGTCCAGCTTCTCTGGCAGCTTCTGCCAGCGCTTTAACTTTTCCGTGATATATGAATCCGCCTCTATCAAAGACAACCGTGTTAATACCTTTTTCTAATGCTCTCTTAGCAATTAAAGTACCTACATATGCAGCAGCCTCTACGTTGTTTGTATGTTCCAGCTCTGCCTTTACTGCCTTTTCTGCTGTTGAAGCAGCTGCTAAAGTATTACCAACTGAATCGTCAATAATTTGAGCATACATATGATTATTACTTCTGAACACAGCTAAACGTGGTCTTTCTGCAGTACCGGCAAAACGATTACGTAATCTAGCGTGCTTTTTAACGCGAACTTCGCTTCTTGATTGTTTACTAACCATTTTTACACTCTCCTTACTTATTTCTTACCAGTCTTACCAACTTTACGTCTGATAACTTCATCAGCATATTTAATACCTTTGCCCTTGTATGGCTCAGGTCTTCTCTTGTCTCTGATTTCAGCAGCGTATTGGCCAACTTTTTCTTTACTGATACCTTTTACTGTAATCTTGTTCTGTCCGTCAAGTACAGTCTCAATACCTTCTGGATCTTCCATCTCAACTGGATGAGAATATCCCAGGTGGAGTGTTAACTTCTTGCCCTGCTTCTGAGCTCTGTAACCAACACCGTTAACTTCCAGTACTTTCTCATACCCTTCTGTAACACCGTGAATCATGTTGTTGATCAGGGTTCTTGTAAGACCGT
This sequence comes from Lachnoclostridium edouardi, assembly GCF_900240245.1. Taxonomy (GTDB): domain Bacteria; phylum Bacillota; class Clostridia; order Lachnospirales; family Lachnospiraceae; genus Lachnoclostridium_A; species Lachnoclostridium_A edouardi. Next base: position 2,256,521 of record NZ_OESQ01000001.1, on the reverse strand, counting down.
GTAAAGATTTCATTTTCTTTAAATCATTTGGTCTTGTAACCACGATATGACCATCTTCTTCTTTGATTGTCATTTCTGCAGGTAATACTCTTTCAAGTGTTCCCTTTGGACCTTTTACAGTCACTTTGTTGTCCTCTGCGATAGTAACAGTTACGCCTGCTGGGATCGCGATTGGCATTCTTCCTATACGTGACATGCCATTTACCTCCTACTTAGATTTTCGGAAAGGGCATCTGCGCCCTTTCTGTTTTCAGTTGTTATAATATATAAGAAGTTCGTTCAGCTAAACTTTACGAACGATCTTGCACTACCAAACAAATGCCAGAACTTCTCCGCCTACGCCAAGTTTTCTTGCTTCTTTGTCTGTAACAACGCCCTGGTTTGTAGATACGATTGCAATTCCTAAACCGCCAAGTACTTTTGGCATCTCCTCAGTGTTTGCGTATACACGTAAACCTGGCTTGGAAATTCTTTTGATTCCTGTAATGATTTTTTCGTTTTTGTCTTTGCCATATTTTAAAGCAATACGAATTGTCTGGAATCCGCCATCTTCTACAATGTCATATTTCTTAATATATCCTTCTTTTACCAGAATATCAGCGATTGCTAATTTCATTTTAGAAGAAGGTACATCTACTGTATCGTGTTTTGCAGTGTTGGCATTACGAATTCTTGTAAGCATATCTGCAATTGGATCGCTCATTGTCATTTTGAGATTGCCTCCTTTTCTTAATCCTGTTTATCTTGATTCTCCCCCACAGCTAAATGGGGATGTTCACACTTCGCCTTACGGCCGGCGCTCGCCAAGCTGATTTTTGATTACCAGCTTGCTTTCTTTACACCTGGAATCTGGCCTTTGTATGCCAGTTCACGGAAGCAGATACGGCAGATACCGTATTTTCTCAAATACGCATGTGGACGGCCACAAATTCTGCAACGGTTATATTCTCTGGTGGAGAATTTTGGATTGCGCTGCTGCTTTACTTTCATTGAAGTCTTAGCCATGGATAAATCCTCCTAATTATTTTGAAAATGGCATATTGAATAATGTCAAAAGTTCACGGGCTTCCTCATCTGTCTTTGCTGTTGTAACAAAGATGATGTCCATACCTCTAACCTTGTCAATCTTATCATATTCGATTTCAGGGAAAATAAGCTGCTCTTTAATACCAAGGGCATAGTTTCCTCTTCCGTCAAATGCGTTAGGATTAACGCCTCTGAAGTCACGTACACGTGGCAGAGCCAGATTGATTAAACGGTCAGCAAATTCGTACATTTTCTCGCCGCGGAGAGTAACTTTACATCCAATAGCCATGCCTTCTCTGATTTTGAAGTTAGCAACAGACTTTTTAGCCTTGGTTGTTACTGCGTGCTGCCCGGAGATGATCTCTAAATCTCTTACAGCTGCATCCAGAACCTTAGCATTGTCTTTTGCTTCACCAACGCCCATGTTGATAACAATTTTATCTAACTTAGGCACTTCCATGATATTTTTATATCCGAACTTTTTGATCATAGCGTCTACGATCTCATTCTGGTAAATTTCTTTTAATCTAGCCAATTTTCTGTTCCTCCTCTCTTCCCTTAGTCGATTACTTTACCTGTTGCTTTTGCAACACGTACTTTTTTGCCGTCTTTTACTTCAAAGCCAACTCTTGTTGCTTTTCCGTCAACTACCAGCATTACGTTGGAAATATGGATTGGAGATTCTTTATGAATGATACCGCCCTGTGGGTTGCCAGGAGCTGGTTTAGAATGCTTTGTAACCATGTTGCAGCCTTCCACAAGCACAGTGCTATTCTTTGTATCAACGGTAAGAACCTTACCCTGTTTGTCTTTATCTTTACCTGCGATAATTTTCACCAGGTCATCTTTTTTGATCTTATGCACAGTGGACACCTCCTTATAATACTTCTGGAGCCAGAGAAACGATCTTCATAAACTGTTTCTCTCTCAATTCTCTTGCAACTGGTCCAAAGATACGAGTTCCTCTTGGAGTCTTGTCATCTTTGATAATAACTGCAGCGTTCTCATCGAACTTGATATAAGAACCGTCTTTGCGGCGTGCGCCTTTAACAGTACGTACCACAACGGCCTTTACAACATCGCCCTTCTTTACAACACCGCCTGGTGTTGCATCTTTAACGGAAGCAACGATAATATCACCAATATTAGCATATCTTCTGGTAGAACCGCCCATTACACGGATACAAAGAAGTTCTTTTGCACCAGTATTGTCGGCAACCTTTAGTCTGGTTTCCTGCTGAATCATGCCTAATACTCCTTCCTAGAATATATTATTTAGCCTTCTCGATAATCTCAACAAGTCTCCATCTCTTATCTTTGGATAAAGGTCTTGTTTCCATTACTTTAACAATATCGCCCTTAGAGCACTCATTGTTTTCGTCATGTGCTTTTAATTTATAAGTCTTTTTTACAATCTTACCGATTACAGGATGTTTTACATGGTTTTCGATAGCAACTACGATTGTCTTATCCATCTTATTGCTTACTACTTTACCTGTACGTGTTTTTCTAAGGTTTCTTTCCACGGTAGATGTTCTCCTTTCATTTAATGGAAGTTCTTTTCCCTGAACCCCGATGATTCCTAAAAAGAACCGATTGCACCAGGCTGGAATTTCCAGCTCCTGCTATATGAATTAAGCTAATTTTGCCTTTTCTGCAATAACAGTCTGAATCCTTGCGATGTTCCTGCGAACTTCTTTAATTCTGCTGGTATTATCTAATTGGTTAGTTGCATTCTGGAATCTTAAATTGAAAAGTTCTTTCTTAGCAGCTACTAATTCTTCATTTAACTCTGCAGCTGATTTCGCCTTTAATCCTTCTACATATTTATTAGTTTTCACTGTTATCACCGCCTTCTAAATCTGCTTTAGAAGCAATTTTGCACTTGCATGGCAGTTTATGCATAGCAAGACGTAATGCTTCACGAGCTGTTTCCTCTGGTACACCAGCGATTTCGAACATTACACGACCTGGTTTAACAACTGCTACCCAATATTCTAAAGCACCTTTACCGGAACCCATACGAGTCTCAGCTGGCTTTGCTGTAACTGGCTTATCTGGGAAAATTTTAATCCAAACTTTACCGCCACGCTTAATGTAACGTGTCATAGCGATACGGGCTGCTTCAATCTGGTTGGATTTGATCCAACATGGTTCTGTAGCGACTAAACCGAATTCACCGTTGGAGATCTTGTTGCCTCTCAGGGCTTTTCCTGTCATAGATCCACGGAACTGTTTACGACGCTTTACTCTCTTAGGCATTAACATTATTTATCGCTCCCTTCCTTGTTTCCTTTAGTAGGAAGTACTTCGCCTTTATAAATCCAAACCTTAACGCCTAATTTGCCGTAGGTTGTATCTGCTTCGGCGAAACCATAGTCAATATCTGCTCTTAATGTCTGTAACGGAATAGTTCCCTCGCTGTAGAACTCTGTACGAGCCATATCAGCGCCGCCAAGACGACCAGCAACCGCTGTCTTAATACCCTTAACGCCAGCTTTCATGGATCTGGACATAGTAGACTTCATTGCACGTCTGAAAGAAGCACGGTTCTCCAGCTGCTGTGCAATAGACTCTGCAACTAACTGGGCATCTCTGTCTGGTCTCTTCACTTCTTTAATGTCGATGAAGATCTTTTTATTTGTCATCTTCTGAACTTCGCCTTTTAATTTCTCAATCTCAGCTCCGCCCTTACCGATAACAACGCCTGGCTTAGCAGTGTAGATGATGATTTTCACTCTGTCGGAAGCACGCTCGATTTCGATTTTAGCGATTCCGGCACTGTATAATTTTTTCTTCAGGTATGTTCTGATGTTGTAGTCTTCAACTAAACAGTCAGCAAAATCAGCTTCAGCATACCATTTTGAGTCCCAGTCTTTAATAACACCGACTCTCAAGCCGTGTGGATTAACTTTCTGTCCCATATTTGCCTCCTATCTTTCATTCAGCACGATTGTGATGTGGCTCATTCTCTTCTCGATTCTGTAAGCCCTTCCCTGTGCTCTTGGGTGAATCCTCTTCATCGTCGGACCCTTGTTTGCGTAGCATTCCTCTACGTACAGGTTCTCAACATTCATGTTGTTGTTGTTTTCAGCGTTAGCGATTGCTGATTTTAATAACTTTTCTATTAAACTAGAAGCATATCTGGGATTGTAAGTTACAATACCAAGTGCAGTCTGCACATCTTTGCCTCTGATGGCATCTAATACGAAACATGCTTTCTGAACAGATACTCTGGCGTAAGATAATTTAGCGCTTGGTCTTGTATCTTTCTTCGCATTTCTTTCTCTTTTAATCTGACTTCTATGTCCCTTAGCCATTGCTAAAACCTCCTTTCAAAGTGTAAATTACTTACGTCCGGACTTCTTCTCGTCTTTTCCGTGTCCTCTGTAAGTTCTGGTAGCTACGAACTCTCCCAGTTTGTGACCAACCATATCTTCGGTGATATATACCGGAACATGTTTTCTACCATCGTGTAATGCTATTGTATGACCAACCATCTGCGGGAAGATTGTAGAACGGCGGGACCAGGATTTGATTACCTGTTTCTGTCCTGCTTCGTTCATTGCATCTACTTTCTTTAATAAATGAGCATCTGCAAATGGTCCTTTTTTCAGTGAACGTGCCATAGGTTTGCCTCCTTCAATTATTTAATGGCTTTGCCATCGCGTCTTCTTACGATTAACTTGTTAGACTGTTTGTTTTTCTTTCTTGTCTTCAAGCCCAGAGCAGGTTTGCCCCATGGTGTACATGGACCTGGACGGCCGATACCAGTCTTGCCTTCACCACCGCCGTGTGGATGGTCGTTAGGGTTCATTACAGAACCACGTACTGTAGGTCTGATGCCCATATGACGTTTTCTTCCGGCTTTACCAATGTTAATCAGGTTGTGCTCTCCGTTTCCAACAACTCCGATAGTTGCGCGGCAAACGATAGGAACCATTCTCATTTCACCTGAAGGAAGTCTTAATGTTGCGTATTTGCCTTCTTTAGCCATTAACTGCGCTGCGTTTCCGGCGGAACGTACCAGCTGGCCGCCTTTGCCTCTGTACAGCTCGATATTGTGAATCTGTGTACCGATCGGGATAGCGCTTAATGGTAAGCAGTTTCCAACTTTTGCTTCTGCAGCTTCACCGCTCATAACTTTCATTCCAACGGTAAGTCCTGCCGGAGCAAGGATATATGCCTTCTCGCCGTCTGCGTAGCAGATTAATGCGATGTTAGCTGTTCTGTTTGGATCGTACTCGATTGCAACTACTGTTGCCGGAATTCCATCTTTGGAATTTCTCTTAAAGTCGATCATTCTGTATTTTCTTCTGGAACCGCCGCCGCGGTGTCTTACTGTAATTTTACCCTGGCTGTTACGACCTGCATTTTTCTTTAAGGAAGTAACTAAAGACTTTTCTGGTGTGGATTTAGTAATCTCATTGAAATCAGAACCAGTCATATGTCTTCTGGAAGGTGTATATGGGGTATATGTCTTAATTCCCATGACTAAACTCCTTTCACGACTGTCAGAGGCGTTCAACGGCCCCTGGCGTCTCTCAATTAATTTATCACGATATAATGTTCATCGTATAGGTTTCAATACTTTTTTCAGCGATTACAGACCCTGGAAGATCTCGATCTCCTTGCTCTCTTCTGTCAGCTGAACGATTGCTTTTTTAGTTTTAGCTGTTTTTCCGAAGGTCATGCCTCTTCTTTTTGTCTTGCCGTCCAGGTTCATAGTGTTTACACTTGCAACCTTTGTGCCTGGGAACATTTTCTCCACAGCTTCTTTAATCATAGTTTTATTTGCTTCTGGGTGAACCAGGAATGTATACTTCTTGGTTGCCATAGCGTTCATGCTCTTTTCAGTAACAACTGGTTTGAGGATTACATCATAGTATTTAATAGCAGCCATTATGCGTACACCTCCTCGATTGCGGCAACAACAGCCTTGTCAGCAACAACTGTGTTGTATTTTAAGATATCATATACATTGATTGTATTTACAAATGCAGTTTTAATACCAGCAATATTTCTTGCAGATTTTACTGCATTGTCGTTGTCAGCGCCAACAACTACCAGAGCCTTCTGAACCTTTAAGTTGTTCATAACATTCTGGAAGTTCTTTGTCTTAATAGCGTCAAACTTCATTTCGTCAACAACAATAAATTTGTTGTCGTTTACTCTGCTTGTAAGAGCGGATTTGAGAGCCAGTCTCTTCTCCTTCTTGTTTAATGTGATTGTGTAATCTCTTGGTGTTGGTGCAAATACTACACCGCCGCCTGTCCACTGTGGAGATCTTGTTGAACCCTGTCTTGCATGACCAGTTCCTTTCTGTCTCCATGGTTTTCTACCGCCGCCGGAAACTTCAGAACGTGTTTTTGCTTTCTGTGTTCCCTGACGTTTATTTGCCAGCTGGGCAACTACTGCTAAATGCATCAAATGTTCGTTTACTTCAACACCGAACACAGCGTCATTCAGCTCCAGTGTGCCAACTTCATTGCCTTCCATATTGTAAACAGATACGTTTGCCATCTGTGTGTTCCTCCTTTCCTACAAAAGCCTATTTAGCGGCTTTTACTGTTTCTTTCAGTGTTACTAAGGTCTTTCTTGGTCCTGGTACAGAACCCTTTACAAGAACCAGATTGTTCTCAGCGTCAACTTTAACAACTTCCAGATTCTGAATAGTAACTTTTACATTACCCATCTGACCTGGCATCTTTTTGCCCTTGAATACGCGTCCTGGTGTTGTTGCGGAACCGTTGGAACCCTGATGACGATGGAATTTAGAACCATGAGCCATAGGTCCTCTGTGCTGTCCGTGTCTCTTAATAGCACCCTGGAAACCTTTACCTTTGGAGATAGCTGTAGCGTCAATCTTGTCGCCAGCTGCGAAGATGTCTGCCTTGATCTCATCTTTAACAGAGTAATCTTCAGCATTCTCTAACTTAAATTCTCTTACAAATCTCTTATATGCAACGCCTGCTTTGTCGAAGTGACCTTTTACCGGCTTATTTACCAGTTTTTCTCTCTTGTCAACAAAACCAACCTGCACTGCTTTGTAACCGTCGTTCTCAACTGTCTTAACCTGTGTTACTACACAAGGTCCAGCCTGAAGTACAGTTACTGGAATTAACACGCCGTCTTCATTGAAGATCTGTGTCATACCAACTTTGGTAGCTAAAATCGCTTTTTTCATTATTTGACCTCCTGTTTCTTTTCTACAGCGGAGCGTTTTAAACGCTCATCCTAGAACAGTCCAGAATCTATCTAAACCCTTCAGGATATTTCCTTATTTGTTTTTCATTTTGATATCAATATATACGCCTGCAGGCATTTCCAGTCTGGATAATGCGTCTACTGTCTTCTGGCTTGGTGTGATGATATCAATGAGTCTCTTGTGAGTTCTCTGCTCAAACTGCTCTCTGGAATCTTTGTACTTGTGAACAGCTCTCAGAATTGTAACTACTTCCTTTTTTGTTGGCAGCGGCACCGGTCCGCTCACCTGTGATCCTGTTTTCTTTACAGTCTCAATGATTTTTCCAGCAGACTGATCTACTAACTGATGATCGTATGCTTTTAATGTGATTCTCATTACTTGACTTGCCATAAAAAAAGTCGCCTCCTTTTCGCACTTTTGCAGTACGACAAGCGGTGACTGTACACGTTTCCGTGTGTGTCGCGTGGACTCACACATTTTTCCATTACTAATGAATAGAACTACTAAATTGTACAGTGACTTGTCGCCAGTTTCCTAACTTGACATTCGCTCCACGGAAAACCTGCCTATACAGGCAGCAACCTCACGTTTCACAGCTATCATGCCACAGCGTTGCTATCTTATCATACTTTTCCAGGGATTGCAAGCCCTTTTTTCCTATTTTTTCTGCGTATATATAAAGAGGACGCCCAAAGCGTCCTCCCATATTTTTTTCTTTATTCTTCATACCATACAGGTTCTATAGCTTCCTCATATTTGCCGTCTCCTGCCGCCTCGTCGTCAATTTTCTGAAGAACCCCGTTGCCTCCTGTTGTATATTTTACTCCGTCCTCGTCTTTTACTGTTTTATTTTCCTGAAGCTTTCCGCTTTTATTTACCACGTAGTTTTTATAGCTGTTGCCGTCAGGAATAGAAATCACAGTATACTTTGCTCCTGACTCTGGCTCCTGAAGCTTACCCATATAATAAAGGTAGCCGTTTTTAGGACCTGTATAGCCTTTTCCGTTGTCCAGGAAATAATACTCGGCTGTGCTGCCGTCCCCTTCCTCCACCTTAGTCTTTCCCCGCTCCATGGAACAGTTGTTTTTATCTTTTCCAAAGTAGTATGCAGTGTAGGAGTTTGTGTTCTTATTTAAATATACTTTGTGGACTCCATACACCGGGGTGCCTCTGTCGTTAAATAAGAAGGTCTTTCCGTCAATTTTCTTTAAATCAGAGCTGGTAGCCTCCCCGATCTTAGGCCCAATCTCAGGGCTTCCGTCGCTGTTAAAATAAAACCACTCCGCTCCTCCGTCAAAACCGCTTACATTATCCGGCGGCTCTAAAGACAGCCAGCCTTTCTTCACCTTGCCGTCTGGGCTGAAATAACGGTAATCCTTCATCTCTCCCATAGAAGTATCGTTGCCTGTCATATCCGTCCATCCTGTCTGCATCTCGCCGTCGCCGTTAAAGCAGTAATATACATTGTCAATCTTCTTTGTATCACAGGCGTCGCCGCTGACATCGCTTGGCACATACTTTTTGCCGTTGGCAGAAAAATAATACCATTCCTTGTCATCATCATCCCCGTCCCCAGGGCTTGTCTTATTCTTCTCGTACTCGTCAGAATCCGGCGGATATAATTTCTGCCAGCCTGTCTGCATCACTCCGTTAGTGCCGCAGTAATACATATCGTCCAGCACCCAGCCTATCTCCATCTCCCCGTCGTCGTCAAAATGGTACCACTTTTCATCAATCTTCTTCCAGTTGTCCTGAGCCATCTTTCCATTGCTGCCCAGATAGTACCAAATATAACCGTCCACTGCATTGTCATCGTCAGATTCAATGCGCAGCCATTTGTTGACTACCATTAAACCGTTGCCGTCCACGTAATATTCGTCGTCCACCCACTGATTCAAAGCCATCTTTCCGTTGCTGTCCAAGTATCTCCATTTATCGTCAGCGCCTTTTCTCCAGTCGTCTCTCAGAAGGTCCCCGTCAGAATCATAGTACACCCAATCATTTCCTGATCTCGCCCATCCTTCAGCAGCCCAGGCAGTCATCGTCGTCATACCTAAAGCCAGCGCGCCTGCTGCCGTCCATACGGCCAGTCCCTTTCTCCTCATATTGTCGCTCCTTTAATTCTCCATAATATGCCTATACTCCATTGTAGCAATATGTGGTAAATTATTCAAGTACGAAAATCTTTCGCTTTTTTTACGATTCCTTAATTTCAAATCTTCCCCTTTTATTTTTTTTCATGTATAATAGGGGCACCTGACCGTAGCGTCCTGCTTACGACGGCGCTACCTTCTAATTTAAGAAAGGAAAAAAATTATGTGGCTTGCAGAAAATTGGAAAGATTATGAAGTTATAGACTGTTCCAACGGCGAAAAGCTGGAACGCTGGGGCAGCTTTTTATTAGTTAGACCTGACCCACAGGTAATATGGGATACTCCTAAAACACATCCGGGATGGAGAAAAATGAACGGCCATTACCACAGAAGCGCTAAAGGAGGAGGAGAATGGGAATTTTTCGATCTGCCTAAACAGTGGACCATTCAGTACAAGGAGCTGATATTTAACTTAAAGCCTTTCAGCTTTAAGCATACAGGACTGTTCCCTGAACAGGCGGCCAACTGGGACTGGTTCAGCGAAAAAATTAAAAATGCAGACAGGCCCATAAAGGTTCTGAATCTTTTTGCCTACACCGGGGGAGCTACCTTGGCAGCCGCCAAAGCAGGAGCTTCTGTCACTCATGTAGACGCCTCTAAAGGTATGGTGGGATGGGCAAAGGAAAACGCTGCCTCCTCCGGTCTTGAAAATGCTCCTATCCGCTGGCTGGTAGACGACTGTGTAAAGTTTGTGGAGCGAGAAATCCGCAGAGGAAATCATTATGACGCTGTGATTATGGATCCCCCTTCCTACGGAAGAGGCCCTAAGGGAGAAATCTGGAAGATTGAAGACGCCATACATCCCCTTGTAAAGCTGTGCACTCAAGTACTTTCTGAGAAGCCTTTATTCTTCCTTATTAATTCTTATACAACAGGCCTGGCCCCCTCTGTTCTTTCCTATATGATAGGCACGGAAATATGCAGTAAATTCGGAGGCACTGTATCTTCCGAAGAAATCGGTCTCCCGGTTACAGAAACAGGCCTTGTACTTCCATGCGGCGCCTCAGGCCGTTGGGAAGCTTAAATACATATTACAAAATAAAAAATGTGCGCCTTGGCGCGCACTAGCGCCAGAAAGCGGCTGTAAAGGCAGCCGCAAAAAAGCGCCTTAAAACATATCTATTTATTTTGCAGTCCTCTTAAAACCTTTTTCAGGCTTTCTACATTCCCGTCTTTGTGACAATAACCTTCCATACCACAGGCCTTAGCCCCGTCAATATTTCTCTGAAGATCATCTATAAAAAAGCATTCCTCTGGTTTTAACTTAAATCTTTCAAAAAGATGAAGATAAATTTCTTTTTGAGGCTTTATGCATTTTACCTCTGCTGAGAAAAGTACACCGTCAAAATATTCAATTCCAGGAATCACTTGCTTATAGCACTGAAGCAGACGCATGGAAGCATTGGAGCACAAATATATGCCATATCCCTGATCTTTTAGCTCTTTAATTACATTGACCATTTCCTCTATGCCGTCCATACAGTACTCATGCCAATGGTTCATACACAAAGCCGCCATTTCTCTGGCATGGTCATCAGGCAGACGGCTTTGCATGCTTTTTAATGCTTCCTCATCTGAAATCACTCCCATGTCCAGCATAATCCATTCCGGAGAAACAAATACTGCCGTCCGCACCAGCTCTAATTCTTTCTCATCCTTTATAAAACGGCGGCATACAATTCTGTCGTCGTAATTTACAAGCACATTTCCCATATCAAATACAATATTCTTTATCATACTTCCTCCTTCTGTCAAACCTTATTTTATATAGAAAGAGAGTACCTTAGTAAGTGCAGCCTTTTTTTGGCAGCTTTTACTCCAGTACTCTCTTCATATTAAATCTCTGGCTTTTCCACTTCTACAATAGCGCCCTTCTGCATAGGAATACGGCAGTTTTTATTATTGCCGAACTCCACAATCACTGTATCATCTGTCATATCAATGATCACTCCGTAGAAACCGCTGCTTGTAAGCACGCTGTCTCCTACAGCAACAGTGGAAAGCAGTTCTGCTCTTTTTTTCCTCTCCTTCTGCTGTGGACGGATAGCCATGAAATACATCAGCGCGCCAAAAAAGACGATGTATCCCAGAATAAATGTAGTGTTGTTCATAGTTTCCTCCTTCTAACTAATCACTCGAAAAAGCTTTTATTTGGATCCTGCCGCCATTCCCTCCAGCTTTCGGGCTTTATACTGGTCATAGCAGTGGTTCTCTATAGCTTCGCGAATTTCTTCCATCATTGTATTATAAAAATATAAATTATGCAATACACATAATCTCATACCCAGCATTTCCTTTGCCTTTAGCAAGTGGCGAATATATGATCTGCTGTAGGAGCGGCAGGCAGGGCACTGACACCCTTCTTCAATAGGTTTGGAATCTAATTCATATTTTGCATTAAACAGATTCAGCTTTCCATGGTTTGTATACACATGGCCATGGCGTCCGTTTCTGGACGGGTACACGCAGTCAAAGAAATCAATTCCTCTGGCTACGCCCTCCAGAATATTAGCCGGCGTTCCCACGCCCATTAAATATGTGGGTTTATTTTCAGGCAGATGGGGAACTGTCTCATCCAGAATATGATACATTTCCTCATGGCTTTCCCCTACTGCCAAACCTCCTACTGCATAACCGTCCAGATCCATTTCTGAAATAGTTTTCGCATGGGCAATACGAATATCAGGAATAATCCCGCCCTGATTAATGCCAAACAAAAGCTGCTCTTTATTTACTGTATCAGGCAGTTGATTCAATCTGGCCATTTCCTTTTTACATCTTTCCAGCCACCTGGTAGTGCGGGCCACAGATTTTTCCACATAATCTCTTGAGGAAAGGGCAGGCGCGCACTCGTCAAAGGCCATAGCAATGGTGGAGCCCAGATTGGACTGAATCTGCATACTTTCCTCCGGCCCCATAAATATTTTATGGCCGTCAATGTGAGAATTAAAGTATACTCCCTCTTCCTTAATCTTTCTAAGTCCAGATAAGGAAAACACCTGGAATCCCCCTGAATCAGTGAGAATGGGCCTGTCCCAGTTCATAAACTTATGAAGGCCTCCAAATTCTTTAATCAGCTTATCTCCCGTTCTCACATGAAGATGATAGGTGTTGGACAACTCCACCTGAGTCTTAATTTCCCTTAAATCATCTGTTGATACAGCGCCTTTAATGGCGCCTACAGTGCCTACATTCATAAAAACAGGAGTCTTTATGGTTCCATGAACTGTTTTCATCTCAGCCCGCTTTGCCCGGCCGTCTTTAGCGATTATTTTATATTCCATTCTTCTTCCCCTGGTTCTTTGTCTGTTTTTCAGGATTCTTTTTCACAGTCATCATGTACCACAAAGCCCCTGTCAAGCATACAGATGAATATGTGCCGCACACAATTCCCACCATCAGCGGAAGAGCAAACTCACGAATAGAGGACACGCCCATAATAAACAGTACAAATACCATAATAAATGTAGTAAGAGACGTGTTGATGCTTCGTGTGAAGGTTTGAGTAATACTCAGATTTACAACCTCAGCCAGGTCTTTTCTGTTTCCAAACAGCTTCAGGTTTTCTCTGATTCTATCAAAAATAACAATTGTGGCGTTAATAGAATAACCTACAATGGTCAGCATACAAGCGATAAATGTAGAACCCACTGACCATTTAAACAGAGAATAACATGCAGCCACTACAAGTACGTCGTGACAGAGAGCCAGCACTGCACTTGTGGCAAACCGAATATTTTTAAAGCGGAACCAAATATAAACCAGCATACAGATAGTGGCAATTACCACCGCTACTACAGCGTCATTTTTCATCTCATTGCTGATTGCACCTGAAATACTTTCTGCCGTAATCTTTTCAGTCTCCACACCGAAGTTATCAGCCATTGCCTGATTTAAGGCTTCTCTTTCCGCAACAGATAAGGTTCTTGTTTTAATAATTACCTCATTAGTGCCAGCCACCTTTTGAGTTTGAGTTTCCGCCTCTCCCGTTATTTTTTCCACTACAGGAACAACCTTAGAAGAAATATCCTCCAGGGACATATCTTCATTAAATGTTACATTAGTAGATGTTCCCCCTCTAAACTCCATGCTGTAGTTTAAAGCGCTTTCTCCTGAAGCCACTCTCATTCCCATTGGGACAACGCCTGCTAAAATAGCCAGGGCAGACAGGGCGAAGCAAATATTTTTAATGCCTAAGAAGTTGACTGCCTTCTTCTCTTTTCTGATACCGTAGAACTTAGGATCTTCAAATCCCAGGTTATACAGGCAATTTAAAATAAACTTAGTAATAAATAATGCTGTAAACATGGACAGCACAATACCTAAGGCCAGTGTTGTGGCAAATCCCTTTACAGTACCTGAGCCTCTCCAATAAAGCACTACTGCTGCAATCAAAGTTGTAACATTTCCGTCTACAATAGCGGACAAGGCTTTTGCAAAGCCTGTTTTAATAGCAGACTGCACTGTTTTCCCTGCGCCGATTTCCTCTTTAATACGGGTAAATATAATAACATTGGCATCTACCGCCATACCAATAGAAAGAATAATTCCTGCAATTCCAGGAAGCGTCAGAGTTACTTCAAACGCTGCCAGCAAAATCACAATCAGACCTACATAAAGTCCTAAAGCAATAGAGGCTGCCAAGCCGGGAATCAGATATACAATAATCATAAATACGATTACAATGCCAAAACCGATTGCCCCTGCTTTTAAACTGCTGGCAATGGCCTGCTGACCCAGTTTTGCTCCCACTACATTAGAGCGCATTTCCTGCAGCTCTACAGATAAGGAGCCAATTCTGATAGTGGAAGCCAAGGTTTCAGCCTCCTCAAAGCTGGCCATACCGTCAATAGTACATTCACCGCCAGTAATAGCTTCTTTTACCTGAGGAGCAGATATAATCTCCCCGTCATATACAATAGCAATCTGCTGGCCTATCATCTGAGAGGTAGCGTCGGCAAATGCCTGCTGGCCATCTGGTTTAAATCTGAGGGATACTACATATTCCTTATTTCCTGTTTGAGAATCAACAATTCCGGCCTCAGCGCTTTCTACCTGATCTCCGGTAAGAATAGTATTCCCCTGCATGTCCATAAAAATCAGGGAACCAGGTTTTCCTAAAGCTTCCAGAATTGCATTGGCATCATTTACGCCGGGAATGTCGATATTAATTCTGTCTGCGCCCTCCAGATATACCTCGGCCTCTGTACTGTAGGCTTCCACCCTTTTCTGAAGCTTATACCGTGTATCTGACATCTGCTCTGCTGTAGGAGTTTCCCCTACTGCCTGGTATGTGATGCTGACGCCGCCGTCTAAATCCAGACCCAGCTTAATGTCATCTGCACTGTCATATCCGAAAAAGCCGAACAGAGCAACCGCACATAAAGCAATCAGAAGACCTGCAAGCCCCTTTCCTCTGTTATTTTTCATAATCTTGTCTCCTTCTCTTCATTATCATCAGCCAGAGCAGCCTGTATCATAATAGCGCATTCAATACGTTTTTTCTGCATCTCGCAGCCAATGTCATAAGCGTCTACAATAGAACCATGGAATTTATAAGAATTTGCCGCGCAGCCTCCGCTGCAGTAAAATCTAGCAAAGCAATCTTTACATTTATCCTTTGCATAAACATTGCATAATTTAAATTCGTCTCTGATCTCTGTATTGGTAATTCCAGCGTCCACATTGCCCAGAAGGAATTTTTCTTCCCCTACAAACTGATGGCAGGGATAAAAGTCGCCCCATGGAGTAACTGCCAGGTATTCGGTTCCTGATCCGCAGCCGGACAATCTTTTTGCCACGCACGGCCCCTGATTTAAGTCCAGCATAAAGTGGAAAAAGGTAAATCCTCTTCCCTCTTTTTTTCTTTTAATATACTCTACGGCCAGTTTATCATACTCTTCCATAATTTTAGGAAGGTCCTCTTCCCTGATGGCGAAAGGTTCATCCGGCAAGGATACTACCGGCTCTATAGACATACTTTGAAATCCCAGATCTGCAAAGTGCAGCACGTCCTTTGAAAAGTCCATATTTTCTCTTGTAAAGGTGCCTCTTACATAATAGTCTTTCCCCTGGCGGCTTTCTGCAAACTTCTGGAATTTAGGAACTATCAGATCATAACTTCCTTTTCCGTTGCGGAAAGGACGCATAAAATCATTTACCTCTTTGCGCCCGTCCAGACTAAGCACTACATTGCTCATTTCCTTATTGCAGAAATCCATAATCTGATCGTCTAAAAGAACTCCGTTTGTCGTTAATGTAAAGCGGAATTTTTTGTTGTATTCTTCCTCTTTTGACCGCCCGTACTCTACCAGACGCTTTACCACGTCCCAGTTCATTAAAGGCTCTCCGCCAAAGAAATCCACCTCCAGATTTCTTCTGTTTCCTGAGTTGGCAATCAGAAAATCAAGAGCTTTTTGGCCTACCTCATAACTCATTAAAGCTCTCCGCCCATGATACTCTCCCTCTTCGGCAAAGCAGTATCTGCAGGCCAAATTACAGTCGTGGGCAATATGCAGGCACAAGGCCTTTACTACTGTTTTCCGCTTTTTAAAATCTGTCACATACTGTGAATATACATCCTTTACAAACAGCTCTTCTCTGTCAATCAGCTCCTGTATATCCTCCAGCCCGTCTAAGATATCTGATTCCTGATACTTACCGGAAAACGCTTCCACTGCCTGCTTTTTCACATAGTCTGACAATTTTTCCGGCTTCTCCATATCTGGAACACGGTCTGACAGCCATGCAATCAGGTCATATACCAACTGGTCTGTAACGTGTACAGAGCCGCTGTTTACATCCATGACAATGCTGTAGCCGTTATTTTGATATTGATGAATCACTGATGCTCTCCTTTTCCTTATGCAAACTGGCAGACAACTCAAAGATGGGAGTGCTGAAAAATAAGCAACCTTTATGACGGTGTTATTATAATATAACTACGCCATAGGCAAGGATGCTATTTTGCAACACTCCCTCTTTCCTCATCTGCCTGCTGTGCTATCATCTGTTCAGATAAAGATTATCTGTTGTTGTTTTCGCAGCTCTGGTTTCCTACTGTGCAGGATGTCTTGCAAGCTGACTGGCAGGAAGTCTGACATTCGCCGCAGCCGCCTTTTTTCATTGTATCTTTTAATGTGTTAGAATTTAAAGTTTTTACACGTTTCATACTGATCTATCCTCCTGAAAAATTATTGAAGTTCTTTGCGATTATATCACATGTTTATCAGCAGTGCAAGGATTTTCCGCATACGTCAGGCCAACCTGGAATATACTGCTACATAAGAATATAAAAGGGGACATCTTATGGGTAATTCCAAGGTTAAAATCCTTCTGCGCTCCATGCTGGTATCCTACATATTAACAGGCATTCTTCTTATTACGCTGGCCTTTCTCCTTTACAAATTCCGCCTTGGGGAAAAACAGGTTACTACAGCCGTCTACGGCATCTATGTGCTAACCTGTCTCTTAGGCGGCTGGCTGGCTGGAAAAGGAGCCAGGCAAAGAAGGTTTTTCTGGGGTATGGCCGCAGGCTGCTGTTACTTTCTCCTGCTATTTGCCATGTCCTGTCTGATGCAAAAGGGGCTGACGGGAAATCTTCAGCAGGTAGCAGCTGTCCTGGGAATCTGCGCCGGTTCTGGAATGATCGGCGGTATGGCCAGCTAAAACATAATGGGGCTGTAAAATGACCGATCAGTCATTTTACAGCCCCATTAACTTTAATCCTCATGTTCCTGCTTTTCTTCTTCGTCTGTATGCAGCAGATACAAATGGATTTTATCAATTCTGTTTTTTTCCACCTGGTCCACTACCAGACGGACATTTTCATATGTCACTTCTTCGCCCTCTTCCGGCAGGTGGTCTAAAAGTCCGATTACCAGGCCGCCAATGGAATCATAATCCTCAGATTCCAGCTTCAGGTCTAAGCTGTCATTTAAATCGTCCAGCTTCATAGCGCCTTCTACAATATATTCGTCCTGGCCTACCTGAATAAGCTCTTCCTCCTCATCCCCGTCGTACTCGTCTCTGATATCTCCGACAATCTCTTCCAGCATATCCTCCAATGTAATCAAACCAGCCGTGGCGCCGTATTCATCTAAAACAATTACAATATTGTTGTTCACTGCCCCACGCATCTCAACCATCAATTCAGAAATCTTTTTAAATTCATAAGTATAAATAGGCTGGCGCATCAGGTTTTTTATAGAAAAATCTTTTTTCTCGTCAATCAGCAGAAGGTCCTTAACATTAATAATACCGATTACATTGTCAGTGGTCTCTTCATAGACAGGAATCCTGGTATATCTTTCCTGGCGAAATAAGGAAAGCAGCTCGTCATAGGTGGCCTCTGCATTAATAAATACCATGTCTATTCTGGGCACCATAACGTCCTTTGCTCTGGCGTCCCCGAAATCAAAAACGTTGTTAATAATCTTCTTTTCCTCTGATTCAATTACTCCCTCTTCATGGCTGACCTCCACAATGGTACGCAGCTCATCCTCTGTAATAGATTCCTGCTTTTTATTAGGGTCCACCCGAAGCAGCAGTAATACGCCCAGAGATAACTTATTTACCAAATATATTAAAGGGGTGGTAACAGTCATTATAAAATATATTGAGGAAGCATAACTTAGAGCAATATTTTCGGAATGAATTGTAGAAAGTGTTTTAGGTGTAATTTCTCCGAATACAAGAATAACCAGCGTCAGAACTCCTGTGGCAATTCCCACCGCCTTATTTCCCCAAATGTCCATTACAGCCGCAGTGGCTAAGGATGAGGCAGACAGGTTTACAATATTATTGCCTATAAGAATTGCACTTAACATCTTGCCTGGGTTCTCAACCACTTTTATGACAGTGGCAGCCCGCTTATCTCCACCTTCCGCCAGCGTGCGCATACGCATCTTATTTACTGTGGTAAGGGCAGTCTCTGCAGATGAAAAGTATGCAGACAGGATAATTAAAATAATAATAGCTACTAATTGTATGACGTTCGCGTCACTGGGTTCCAACAAAATCAACTCCTAAATTCATATTTTTCTACTGATTGTACAATAGATGTGAAAAGTTGTCAATAGACAGGTCAGTCCTCCTTTAGCTGACAGATGACCATTAAAATAGTGCCTATAAAAATAAAGATATCTCCCAAATTAAAAATTATCTTTTTCAGGCCTTTCCAGTTAACAGAAAAGTAATCTACTACATAGCCTCTTACTAATCTGTCGTGAAGGTTGCTTAACGCTCCGGCAAGGGTTACTGAAACAGCCAGCTTTTCCAGCACATGTCCCTTTTTCTGCATAAGCCACAAAAAGATCCCCCCTAATGCGGAAGCTGTCACTGTAGGCAGCATACGCACCAGACTCTCATATTTTTTTAAAAAGCCAAATGGAAGACCTTTATTATGGCTTTTGTGAAGAGTAATGATCCCTTTTTTATCAAAGGCCCTTGGAAATTCAGTGCTGTCTCTGTCCTCCACCTCAGATTTAATTATAATATCCAGACCAGCTAAAATTCCTATTAATTCAATAAATGCCATGGCACATTCTCCTTTTTTATTATTGTTAATTATTTTTCCGCACTTATCATTCTGCCATTCCTGCCGGCATATAATTTTACAAAAATCTAAGGACTATTTATGCCTCGCTGTAATGAACCTGTGGCGTCTGAACAGTACGCTGACTTTATTTTTCTTCACAATAATTCCTCTATTAACGCAATCTACGAAACTCTTCAGACAGAATGTGTAGATATTATTAACCGGGAATATGCAGTCGTTTATTTTCCATTGTCCCAGGTAGCCCCTATTTCCCTGGAAAAGTATTCTTACGCCTCCATACCTAAGCTTTATTCTTTGCTGGACACTACCAGTATGGCTGCCTCCGGAATTACGGCTTCCCTGGCTCAGCCTGCTTTAAACACCAGGGGAGAAAACGTAATCATAGGATTTATTGACACTGGCATACAGTACGAAAACACCTTGTTTCGCAATCCGGACGGAAGTACCAGAATATTAGGAATCTGGGATCAGACTATTCAGGAAAATAACGGAGTGGTCATCCCCCCTTCTGATTTTCTCTCCGCTTTTACAGGGGAGGCTCTTTTATATGGAACAGAATACACAGAAGAGCAGATTAACAATGCTCTTGCCTCTGATTCTCCCAGGGATATTGTTCCCTCCACCGACACTGACGGACATGGCACATTTTTAGCCGGCATCGCCGCGGGAGGCCAGCTGGAAAACGGTTCTTTTTCCGGAGCCGCCCCTGGCTGCAGGCTGGGAATTGTAAAGTTAAAGCCTGCCAAAGAATATTTAAGAGAATTCTACAATATCCGTCCCGGCGCTGTGGCATACCAGGAAAATGACATTATGATGGGCATCAAATATCTTCTGATTCTGGCGGCCCGCTACAAAATGCCTTTAGTAGTGCTTTTAGGCGTAGGCACAAACCAGGGCAGCCATGACGGTACATCCCCTCTTTGCCAGCTGATTCAGCAGCTATCCAACTCCTACGGTCTTGTTACTGTAGCCTCAGCCGGAAATGAAACAGGCTACAGCCACCACTATCTAGGGGCCATTAACACAGAAGAATCCTTTACTGACGTAGAACTTAGAGTAGGGGAGGATGAAAACGGCTTTGTCACTGAGCTTTGGGCCAGGGACCCTGAGCTTTATACTGTAGGCTTTCTCTCCCCTACAGGGGAACAGATCTCCCGTATTCCTCTGGTGTTCCAAAATGACAACCGCATTACCTTTCTTCTGGAGAAAACCACGATTACTGTAAATTATATTAATACAGAAACTGGTTCCGGAAGTCAGCTGATTTTTATACGCTTTCAGTCTCCCACTACCGGCATATGGAGAATACGTGTTTACAGCCGGCTGACCATAACAGGCCAGTTCCACATGTGGCTTCCCGCCCACGGCTTCCTTTCGGAAAATACTGTATTTCTTCAGTCCAATCCCGACACTACTATTATGGAACCGGGAAATACCCAGGCTTTAATTACTGTAGGCGCTTACAACCATGTAACGGACGGAATATTTATTCATTCCAGCCGCGGTTTTACAAGAAGCGGCAGGATTAAGCCTGAGCTTACGGCTCCCGGCGTAGACGTTTACGGACCTGGACTTTATCCTGACGCAGCCTTGAATTTTAATTCTCCGCCTCCTATGACCCGGAAATCCGGAACCTCCATTGCCGCCGCTCATGCCGCAGGCGCCGCGGCTTTACTTCTAAGCTGGGAATATTCTACAGGGCTGACAGATGTAATGAATTTAGCTTCCATTAAATCTTACTTAGTAAGGGGAGCCACAAGACAGCCCTATTATTCCTACCCTTCTAAAGAATGGGGGTATGGACAGCTGAATTTATATCAAACCTTTTTAAGCATGAGAGAATAGCTGCTTTAAGCTCTCATTTGAATCAAAGGACCGCCTTTTTTCTCTAAATACTGACGTGTAATAACTACTGAACCAATATTAGGGTCCTTGGGGATTTCATACATAATATCCAACATGAACTCCTCCAGGATCGCTCTCAAAGCTCTGGCTCCTGTGTCTCTTTTCATCGCCTCTTCTGCCATCCACTCTAAAGCCTGGTCCTCAAAGGTCAATTTCACCTCATCCAGCTCCAGCAGCTTTATATACTGCTTCAAAATAGCGTTTTTCGGCTCGCTCAGTATTTTCACCAGCAGCTCCTTTGTCAGCTTTTCCAAGGTAACTGTCACCGGCAGACGACCTAGAAATTCAGGGATCATTCCAAAGCTTCTTAAATCTTCATTTGTCACATGGCTGAGCAAATGAGGATCTTGGTCATATTTATCTTTTAGCTCAGCGGAAAATCCCATAGAGGATTTTTTTGTCAGCCGCTCCTTAATAATATGCTCCAAATCAGGAAATGCTCCGCCGCAGATAAACAAAATATGATCTGTGTTTATTGTTTCCATGGGAGTAAGGGCGTTTTTCTGGTTAGAGCCAACAGGCACCTCCACTTTAGCTCCCTCTAACAGCTTTAAAAGCTCCTGCTGCACTGCCTCCCCGCTGACGTCCCGGGTATTTGTATTCTTTTTCTTTGCAATTTTATCAATTTCATCTATAAAAACAATTCCGTGTTCTGCTTTCTCCACATCATTTCCCGCTGCAGCCAAAAGTTTTGTGATCACGCTTTCAATATCGTCTCCAATATATCCTGCCTCTGTAAGAGAGGTAGCGTCGGCAATAGCCAGCGGCACATCTAAAAGCATTGCCAAAGTTTTTACTAAATATGTTTTTCCGCTTCCTGTAGGGCCCAGCATGAGAATATTGGACTTTTCGATTTTAACCTCTTCTGTCTCTTTTTTATCCTCTTTGTCTGTCTTTTTATAGTCCAGGTACATTCTTTTATAATGATTATAAACCGCAACGGAAATAGCTTTTTTCGCCTTCTCCTGCCCGATTACATATTCATCCAGCCGGGCTTTAATCTCATGGGGCGGCATCACATCCTTCATGGCCATCTCCGGCTTTTTATCACTGTTTCTCTTTTTTACTTTTTGCTTTTCAGGAATCTCCATTCCCGGAATGTTCATTTTAGATAAATCGCTAAGATTCAAATTCATATAAGGCATATTTTGAATCTTAGACCAATCCATGCTGCCGTTTGTCACAGAGTCAAAAGCTTTCTGCATACAATCGTGGCACAGACACATATTTCCAGGCATAGTGATCATTGTACCTGCTTTACTTTCCGGCCTGCGGCAAACATAACATATTTTTTCATAAGTATAATCATCATCACGCTTTTCTTTATCTTCCAAGTTCTTTTCTCCTTTTTATCCTATTTATTAATTATATCCCAGATGTCTGTGAATGACAAGAACGTACATCCCTTCTAAATGCTGGCTGCAGAAAAACGCCGACTTCCTCTAGGCTCTTTAAGGGCCGGGAAGCGGCGTTTTCATATTAAATAATTACTGCTGCTGTTCTGCTGGACGGAGACCTAAGGTAATCTGTACCGTACGTTCTGCATACTGTCCGTCCTGAAGAGACTGAACCGTTAAATCTACAGTGTCTCCTCCCTCATAATATGTGAGAAGATTTTTCAGATCATCCATGCTGCCTACGCTTTGTCCGTCAAATTTAGTAATAATGTCTTTTTCATGTAAGTCAGTTTTAGATGCTGCTCCGTCCTCTACAATATTTACTATATAGATTCCTCTTGGCATTCCCAGAGTATTCATCATATTTTCGTTGACATCTACTCCCTCAATGCCAAGATAACCCTGCTTATCCTGATCTACTTCCACACGTGTTTTCTTAGTCATCAGGTCGTCAATAATATTTTTTACCTTGCTAATAGGAATCGCGTACCCCATTCCCTCAACCTCTGTGGAGGAATATTTGGCTGCGTTAATTCCAATTACTTCGCCCTTCATATTTAAAAGAGCTCCGCCGCTGTTGCCTGGGTTAATAGCTGCGTCTGTCTGCAGCAGGTTTCTGGCGTAATTGTCTTCAGATTTTACTTCCCTGTCTAAGGCGCTTACATATCCTACTGTTACAGACTGGCCGTATCCAAGAGCATTTCCTATAGCGATAACTCCCTGGCCCACTGCCAAATCATCAGAGTTTCCTAATGTAGCTACCTTAATCTGGCTTAATGTATCTGCCGGAATATCTTTTAATGCCACGGCGATCACTGCCAAATCGTTTTCTACATCTGTGCCCTTTACTGCTGCTTTTATTGACTGATTATCAATAAACACTACCTGAAGATCATTGGAGTTTTCCACCACATGATTATTTGTCACAATTAAAAGCTCGTCATCATTTTCTCCTACAATGATTCCTGAGCCGCTGCTGGGCACCTCATATGTTTGAGTAGGCCCGAACCAGGACTGGCTTTGGTACAGCATAGTATTATTAATAGCTACTACTGAAGGCATCGCCTCCTTTACAATAGCGGATACGTCCATCATTACTGCAGAAGAGGCAGGAGCGCTGTTGCTCTGGGATGAATCTGCCGAGCTTTCTTTTTCTGTACTTGCCTGTGTTTCTGTCTGTGGTATGGAGTATCTAAAACCTCCTGACGCCAGATTGGCAATCATGTTTACTCCTACCATAGTTCCTCCTGACACCACGCCGAACAGCAAAGCTGCCGCTGTAACGTATGCTGCCTTTTTACCTATACCTCCCTTTTTTCTGCCTCTTTTTTCCGGGAGAACCATATTTCTCTCAGCTCTTTCCCTATCTATATATCTTTCCCTCTCCTGGAAAGAACTGGTCTTTTCATATTCTGGTCTTTCTTGTCCTGATGTTTCTGTCTGCTGTTTTTGCTGTTCTCCTGCTAAACCGTTGTCTCTGTTTTCCTGACCGTTTACTGTATTCTGGTCTTCCTCACTATGTTCTCCTCTATATTCCTGATCTCTCTCATCATACATGATTGATATCTCTCCTTTCTCTTAATTACAGTTAAGAGTTTACCAGCAATCTGTGATGAAATTGTGTTTATTTTATTATAAAATTATGAAAGGAGAAGGGAGAGCTACATACCTGGAGACACTACTCCTGGGCCTGCCGACCCGCCGGGACCTACTGAACTGTTGTTTTCATTCTCTGCTCCAGGAGGAGGCACAACCACTTCTGTATTTCCGTTTCCAGGGCTTTCTGTTCCTGCCATTCCGCCTCCCGGACCTTCCTGCTCTGCCGCAGTAGTGCCGGAAGGAAGGGTTTCTGTGGGTCTTGTACTATTAGGCGTTTCTGTTTCCCCTGGTTTGGTACTGCTTGGTTTTGTGGAATCAGGTTTAGTGGCGTCCGGCTTTGTAGTGTCTGTAGAGGAAGGTTTTGTAGAATCCGGTTTTGTACTGCCCGGCTTTGTAGCATCTGAACCAGATTCACTTCCCGGACCGTTTCCGGTTCCATGATCATTCCAGCCTGGATAGATAACATTGCCGTCTTCGTCGCGAGGCCAGTTATCAGGATTTGCCCAAAACTCTTCATCCTCTAAATCTATATCCGGGATTCCATCGCCGTCAATGTCAATTCCTGACATTGTTGTTTCTTCTGTAGATTCTTCAGCCTTAGTTGCCTCCGTCTCTTTTTCATCTGCCGCTTTTGTAGGAGCCTTTGGCTTGGAGATAACTCCTCCCTCTGTGGAAACATGGTCAATCGACGTGCCCTGTTTATACATTCCTGAATCAGCGGAAATTTTTGCGCTGATCTTTTTCACAGAGTCTGTTGGAGTGTAATTGTCGTCGTCAAATAAAAACTGATGAAGCTCCGCTACGTTGGTTTCCAGCGTCTGAGGAATTACGCAGGCTCCCTTTTTCCCCATATTGGCGTCGCCCCTTGCAAATGGGAAGCCGCCGTTTTCTCCCAAATGATACTTATCAAAAATCTGGGCGATTCTTACCATGTCGTTAAAGTCTATACTGGTGGAAACCTGAGGGAACACAGTAACAATAATATTATTTAATGTAACAAAATCTGCCTTTTTGGCCTTCTCAAAAGCCAGTTCAATGACTTTTCTCTGTCTTTCTGTTCTGGCAAAATCTGTATCCATTAATCTTAAACGGCCGTAAGCAACTGCCTGGACTCCGTCTAAGTGATTCATTCCCGCATGAGTTAAATGCTTTGAAGCAACGCCTGTAGCCTTAACCGTTTCTGTAATAAAGGAATTTATATAATAAAACTCCGCCTTACTTAACTCCAGGTCAATACCGCCTAAAATATTAATAGCATCAGCTACAGCTTTCCAGTTAAATGTTACATAATCTGTAATGTCTAAATCCAGGTTTTTATTTAAGGCCTTTACTGCCTGGGAAGGGCCTCCCCTAAAATACGCCTGGTTAATTTTATTATAAGAGCCTTCATCATCAATGTTTAAATAGGAGTCTCTGAACACTGACACAATCCGGATTTCTCCTGTGTCCTGATTAATATTGCAGATCATATTTACGTCTGCATTAGTTCCTTTTTCCACATTGCTTCCCCGGCTGTCTACTCCAAATAAAGCTATGGTCCAGTAGCCCTCCATTTTTTCTAATGTGTCAATGGTAATTTCCGGGTTTCTTATATCTTCCTGTTTAAATTCTTCTGAACGCTGAATTAAATTCAAACGCTTCATAACAAATGCATAGCCAAAAATAAACATAAGAGTGAAACACTCTGCCACAATCATGGCAATAATTCTTCTTCTTTTGTTTGCTTTTTCATTTCTAGCCCGCATTCTTGGGGACGTTGTTTTTTCACGTTTTGTACTGTCTGTCGCTGCAGTTTTTCTGGCCGCTATTCTGCCCTTGCTGTCATATTTTGGCTCAGTATCCCGCATAGACGGTTTTCTCCTGCTTTTTCGTCCGCGTGAACGTCCTAATTCATCATCAAAATCACGGTTCATGCCTTACCTCTTTTTTCTCAAGTCTTGTGCCGGTTCCTAATATGCATTCTTATTAATAAATCCCTTAAAAACAGTTAAAAACAATATTTTAAAGTCAAATCCAAGGGTCCAGTTTTCAATATAATATAAATCATGTTCAATGCGTTTTGTAATAGATGTATCTCCCCGGTATCCATTTACCTGAGCCCATCCAGTCAAACCAGGACGCACCTGATGCTTTACCATATACCTGGGAATTTCTTCTTTGAATTTTTCCACAAAAAACGGCCGTTCCGGCCTTGGACCTACTAAACTCATGCTGCCCATTAATATATTAAAAAACTGGGGCATCTCGTCAATACTGGTTTTCCGAATAAACTTACCCACTGAAGTAACTCTTGGGTCGTGAGGCGTAGTCCACTTTTCTTTTTCCTCTGAAGGCTTCTGCACCTCCATGGATCGAAACTTATACATCTTAAACGGCTTATTGTGCAGTCCCACCCGCTCCTGACTGTAAATAATCGGTCCTGGAGAAGTAAGCTTTATTAACACTGCAGTTAATAACATAACAGGTGAAAATAATATAATCGCCGTCAATGCTCCGAAAATATCCATAGCCCGCTTCATAGCCGCATTGATGCCGTTAGTCAGCGGCACGTGGCGGATGTGAATTACAGGAAGTCCTAAAAGGTCTTCCATATAAGGCTTTGTAGGAATAATATTATTATAATCAGGAATAAATTTGGTATGCACGCCTGATTTTTCGCAGGCAGCTACGATTTCTTCCAGATTCTTGTATTCATTAATACTTAAAGTTATGGCAATTTCGTCCAGCACATTCATGTCCAGAATTGTATTTAGCTCTGACGTATTTCCAATAATGCGGACGCCTCTGTACTCTTTTCCCCTTTGAATATGATCGTCTAAAATACCGGCGATTCTGTACCCCCACTCTGGATTTGACAGCACTCTGTCTACATATCCTTCTGCAGCCCGGCTGTAGCCGATTAAAAGAATATATTTTTGATTATATCCTTTAGAGCGCATAGAGCGCAGGGTCATGCGGATGGCATTTCTCTCCACTGTCTCCAGCACAATATTAATTACAAAGAAATACAGTACCATGGGACGTGAGAAATGCTGCCAGAAAATATCTTTTCCCAGCAAATACAGTACAAGAGTAAAAATCAAAAGGCCAATACTGTTGGCCTTACATATATTAGCAAATTCCAGTCTTCTGCCCTGTACACGCTTTGGGGTGTACAGACGGAAAATCCCATACAGCAGCAAATAAGACGGCACTACTAAAATCAGGGCCAAAAAATAATACTGGCCCTCTAAGGTATTACCCTTAGACGGCACCAGTCCTATTTCCATCAACAGCCAGGACAATCCGTAGGACGCCATAATTATAATAGCGTCCAGAACAACTTGGAGTCTGTTAAACTCCCGCTGGTGGTCTTTAATCATTTGATATCACCTCAACATCTCATCCATTATACATGAATCCTTTTCTTTATGCATTAAAAATCTCTTACAATATTGAAAATTTTTTTAACTGTCTTATGGAAAATTCATATATATAGATTAATGTTCCCGCCAGCAGCTCCCATTCAATCGCTGCATAATTGGACAGATTTTCCCTCTTAAAAGGAACTTTTTTACATTTTCTGGCAGTTTTCAAGCCTTCTTTTAAGCCCTCCACATAATCAGCGGCAAAACCCTTTTTCTTAAAAAATAAATATTTTACAAAGATCCCCGCCCCTAAAGGCAAACTGTTTAATAACAGCTGAGGCCCAGGCATATTTTTATAATTCAGATAAATATTATTTCTGGCAGCCAGCTTTACTTTAAAAGAATTATATTTAGATCCGCTGGTGCCGCTTCCCACATGATATACCTTAGCTCCAGGGCAGTAAAGATTGTCATACCCGGCGATTTTAGCCCTGTATCCAATATCCATGTCTTCTAAATAGGCAAAATGCATCTCGTCAAAGTATCCAATTTCCTCAAATACTGACTTTCTGTAAATCGCCGCTCCAGCGCAGGCAGAAAAAACCCTGCAGGCACTTTTATATCCCTTAGAAGACTGGCCTACGCCTCTCTGGAAGGCCCAGCCCATAAGAGTATACATGTCCCCGGCGTCGTCTAACAGCTCAGGCTTATACATTTGAAGCATTTTGCTGCTGACGGAAAATATTTTCGGAGAGCGCTCGATACACCTTAAAAGCTCCTCCACAAACTCAGGAAATACCTGGGTATCATTGTTCAGTAAAATTACATACGGCGTTTTGGCTGCCTGAATCCCTCTGTTTACCGCGCCGGAAAACCCGGTGTTTTCCTTCAGAAAAATAGAGGGGATTTTGTGCTCCCTTAACCACTCTGCGCTTCCGTCTGCAGAGCCGTTGTCCACTACCAGAAGATCAAAAGCCTTACTGGTCTGTCTGCTTAACGCCTGGAAACAAGGTTCCATAAATTTCAGACCATTATAATTAGGAATCACCACAGTTACTTTTTTTTTCATAATTATTCTCCCATTGTCAGGTTTTATTACTGCACCTGCTTCTCCACGTCTACCTCCAGCTTATACGGCTCCCCGATTTTTTCTTTTTTCAGATCTCTAAGAGCAAAGTTAGATTTGCGCAAAGTCAGATTAGGATTATAGTAGGGATCTCCGTTTTTCAAAATATCAGGCCATTTCTTTGCAAAAATGGCGATCTCCCTGTTAAATCTGGCTACTTTTTCCGGTGTATCCTCCAAGCCTCTGGACTTGGACTCATAATGGTAGAGAAGAGCGTATGGATTATATACAATCAGCTTATTCTGCACCCTGATTTTCATACACAGGTCAATATCATTAAAGGCTACCGCCAGCTCCTCGCTAAAGCCGCCCGCCTTTTCAAATACTTCTTTTTTCACCATCATACACGCCGCCGTAACGGCACTGTAATCCTGGGCGCACATGGCTCTGTGGAAATAGCTGTTTTCACTTTTGTGAAGACCGATAAAGGTATGACCTGCAATGCCGCCAAAACCAATCACTACTCCTGCATGCTGGATGGTATCGTCCTGGTACAGCAGTCTGGCTCCTACTGCCCCTACGTCCTCCCGCTGGCAGTAGCCTAACATTTCCTGAATACAGTCCTTCTCAATAATTTCTGTGTCATTATTTAAAAACAGCAGATAATTTCCCTTTGCATACTGAACGCCAAAATTGTTAATGGCAGAATAGTTAAACTCTCTCTCCCATGTAACTACATGAAAATTCTCATGTGCCTCTTCCATTTTTTTGTAATACTCAAAGGTAGCTTTTTCTGTACTGTTATTCTCAATAACAATAAACTCCAAGTTCTTGTAAGTAGCCTTTTCCATTAAGGATTTTACACATACGTCTAAGTCTAAATGGTGGTCCTTATTGGGAATCACAACTGACACCAAAGGCTCCTCTTTTATTACAAACCGGGTGTGGTATTTCCCGTAGTCCACTCCCTTTTCAATAGATTCCGTCTCAATTCCCAGTCTGTCAAAGTGAGCTTTTATGGCTCTGGCCCCCGCCTCAAAAGCATACAGCTTACTTTCCGGATTGCTGGCCGTGGAATCCTGATGGCAGCGCCAGTGGTAAAGTACCTTTGGAATGTGATAAATTTTTCTGGCTGCCTCTGTACATCTGAAAATAAAGTCATAATCCTGCGCCCCGTCAAATTGGTGGTCAAATTGTCCCACCTGCTCCACAAGGCTTCTGCGCACTGCAAATAAATGGCAGATATAATTGGTGCTGGTAAGCAGATCTATATTAAAATCTGGTTTAAAGTGAGCCTCAAATAAAGCTCCTCCGTCCATATCCAGCTTATCCTCGTCAGAATAGATCACGTCGTTTTCAGGGTCTTTATTTATGGCCTTTGACAGCTGATAAAAAGCATCAGGGGTCAAGGTATCGTCGTGGTCGGCAAGCACTATAAAATCTCCTTCGGCCAAGTCCATCGCCGCATTGGTGTTGCCTGATATTCCCTTATTTTCCCCCAGAATCCTGTACTTAATCCGCTCATCCTTTTCTGCGTATTTCCTAAGAATCTTTTCCACACTTTTCCCTTTAGGGCTGCCGTCTGCAATGCACAGCTCCCAATTAGAATACGTCTGGTTAATTACAGAATCCAGCATTTCTTTTAAATATTTTTCCGGGGTCTGATATACAGGAATCACAACAGAAAGCAAAGGCCTCCAGGAAAATTCCGCTTTACGCTCAGCCTCCAGCTCTTCCTCTGAAGGCTTTGTTAAATCGTACCATTCGCTGTAATCATAATCATTATCAATGCCCTGCAGCTTATGCTTCGACTTAATAATTAAAGCCCGCAGGCCATTTTCCTTCCAGAAATCCATGGCCACATGAACTGTTTCCATGTTCATCAAATCTTTAATTTTTTCCATCCGCTTATGAGCTACACTGGAGCGCTTTGCAATCAGCTCTTCATTATATTTGATTCTTGCCTTTCTGCCGTCGCAGTGAATAATCAAATAATAATCCTCTCCCCTTTCATAGGGAAACTGAATATCAAAACCAAAATCCTTATCATAAGGCTTTCCAAAATAAATCTGACTTACATCATCCCGGCGGGTGGAAACATATTTACACTCTATTTTTTTTCTGTTTTTATCCTCCACAGTAAACTCCGCCGAAGACTCCGGCGTCTTCCCTATGGCCCAGCCGTTTAATGTAATCGTATTTTCTCTGATTCGTACAATGTCCACCTTATACTTCATATCAGGTTGTCTCCTCATCTTTAGAATCCTTAAAATTCAGCCGCTCTTCCTCCACCACCAAAGGTCTTTTCATCACCCTGGCGTTAATTGTAAGAATATATTCTCCCACCAAACCAATGAAAAAAATCTGGACGGAGCCTAAAAAGCACATACCAATCAGCATAGGCGCCGTGCCTGCCGGGAAACGGTCCCAGTAAAGCAGCTTCATCACTAAATATATAACCGCCACTACCATACTGATGGCAGAGCATATGCTTCCAAAAATTGTGGCCAGCCTTAGACCCACTTTTGTGTAGGAGGTGATGCTCAGCATAGCAGCATCGTAAAGACGGTAAAAATTGTTGCTGGTTTTGCCCGCTCTTCTTTTAGGCTGTTCGTAGGGAATTTCTTTTCTTTTAAATCCCAGCTCCGCCACAATACCTCTTAAAAACGGCGTAGGGTCGTCCAAATTTCTCAGCACGTCCATAAATTTTTTGTCATATAAGCCAAACCCGGTAAAGTGCTCAATCTGCTCTACGTCAGAAAGCTTTTTAATCATTTTGTAGTAGCAGCTTCTCAGCCAGTACATAATTTTGCTTTCCTTGCTGGATTTCTTAATTCCAATTACAATTTTATAGCCCTTTTCCCACTCGTTCACATACTTGGGAATCATTTCTACAGGATCTTGGAAATCCGCTGCCATTAATATAGTGCAGTCCCCTGTGGACTGAAGCATTCCATAGTAAGGAGAATTAAATTGTCCAAAGTTTTTGGCGTTGAAAATCCCCTTAATATCCGGATTTCCTGCGCACAGCCTTCTGATAATGTCTCTGGTGCTGTCTGCAGAATCATTGTCAATAAATATCAGTTCGTACCGGTAGTCCGGCAGTTCCTTTTCAAATATAGAAATAATTGCCTGGCTGAGAGGCTCCACATTTTCTTCCTCATTATAGCATGGCACTACAATACTAACTGTTTTCATTTGTCATCCCTTCAATTTATCCTGACCATAACCTTTATCAGTCCGTCATTTTTTTCTTTCATCATATAAAGAGCTTTTTCCACATTGTCAAGCCCCTTCAGATGATGGGTCACCAGTTTTCCGGGATGAATGCGGCCATATTTTACCATGGCCATCAGTCTTTCAATCCTGGCTCTGCCTCCCCTGGCCAGTTCTGTATGAATGGTTTTCCCCGCCATTCCCCGGCCTCCGGAAAACTTAGGAAAGCCTAAATTTCCTGTGCCGCCGTAGTAATTTACATTAGAAATGGTTCCTATGCCGTAGCGCACCATATCTACTGCCTGGGTAAAGGACTGGTCTCCACCTCCGCAGATAATCACAGAATCAGCGCCCACTCCATTTGTCATGGAAAGCACCTGCTCCACTACGTCCCGGTCTTTATAACTGATCACATCAGTGGCGCCAAATTCTCTGGCCAGCTCTGTGCACACAGGCCTGCTTCCCACTGCTATAATCCGGCCCGCCCCTAAATGTCTGGCTCCCTCTACTGCCATCAGTCCAATGGGACCGATTCCCATAACTACCACAGTATCTCCGATTTTAATATCTGCATATTCTGCGCCTGTAAAGCCGGTAGTTACCACGTCCACACACATCAAAGCTTCTTCAAGAGAAACTCCCTCCGGTATTTTTGCCAAGGTCGTATCTGCATCTTTTATTAAAAATCTTTCTGCAAATACTCCTGGCTGTGATCTTCCCAACTGATGTCCTGAAAACGGGGCGGAGGCATGTCTGTCATTGCCCTCCTGAATACTTTTTGCTCTCCAGTCTGGGGTGATAGCAGGAACCGCCACAATTTCTCCAGGGGAAAAATCCTCCACCAGCTCTCCTGTTTCCACAATCCTTCCCACACATTCATGGCCTAAAACCAGATTGGGAGCCTTCCTGGAGCCGCCGCCAAATACAGTATGGACATCAGAAGAGCAGGGCGTCACTGCTACAGGCTCCAAAATAGCGCCGTAAGGCGTCAGCTTTGGCTCCGGCGCATCATGCCATCCTACTACTCCAGGTTCCTTTAGTACAAACGCTTTCATATGCTTTTCCTTTCCATAATTACAGCCTTTCCAGATGATTGGATTTCAATGTAAAAATCTCCGGATTTTTTCCGTTTTCCAATATAAATTTTTCTCTGATAATCCTGGCTATTTCATCATTATATCCAGGGGCTACAATGAGAATTCCCTCTGCCGGCTCCTGTTTCCAGTAATCAGGAGAAACTATTTTCAGATGAGAGGCCGGGGCAAATCTGCCCTGCTTAAAAGGCGCTGAATCTATCATATAACAGGCCTTTTCTCCTAATCCTGTGGTGGCTGCCAAAGTAAATCCCTGATGGCTGGCCCCCCAAACAGCCAGCTTTCTTCCGGTCCGGCTAAAACTGTCCAGCAGGCTGTTGATCTCCTGGTCAATAATCTCCCTGCTTTTTTTTAGCCCTGATACGTCTAAAGGCTTTATTTTTTCTATTTTCTCAGATTTCTCTCTGCTATCCGGCAAATCTGCTTTTTTCACAATTACTGACAATGTATCCCGGTTAATCATCTCTTCTTCCAGGACCTGAAAGCCGTTTCTTTCCATCAGCTCCCTTAATGAGTCAAAAGTATAATAAGCTAAATGGTCTCTGATCAGCTCATAATATCCGTCGTACTGTAAAATATACTCCAGGCTGGGCACCGTTACAAGCCCCATTCCTGATTCTGTCAGATTATTTCTGATTGCCCTGAGCATAATATCAGGTCTTGGCTGATGCTCTAAAAAATTAAAAGACAGGAAGCAGTCAAAAGGTCCTCCCAAAAATTTTTGTGTTTCTGTCTCAGGAAACTCTTCTGTCACTTCCAGCCCACTATTTCTGGCAATTTCCACCAGCTCTTTTTTATGTTCAATGCCCCAGGCTTTTACAGGAAACTCTGTCAGTACAGACAAAAACTCTCCTCTCCCGCAGCCTGCCTCTATAAATTTTTTCTGTTCTAAATCGTAAGTCTTAATTAAATGGCTGTACTGTTTTCTCCGCAGTTCCACCATAGTAGTGGAAAAACCTCCGGCCCGGATTACATCTCTGTAGTAATCTACCGGCTCACAGTCAAACTGCACTAAACCGCATTCACTGCACTGGCACAGCTGCAGGGTAATGCCCTTGTCCCTTTCAACTTCCTCTTTTGAGGGAATATTCTGTGCTGAAGCAGGCATGTTATCCAGCTTTAACAGCGGCTCCTGAAATAATTTTCCGCCGCAGGAAATACATTGATTCATATAAGACATCTCCTAGTCTCCTCTATTCCTTCCTTAAAAGGGGTGGAAGGGGTCCAACCGGTAACTGCTGTGATTTTTTCTATGCTGGGAATCAGAGAAGCCGGCCCCTCTGCATTGGGAGGACGTTTTCCATAAGTAAAGCTGCCTGTTCTTAAACAGCATTCATACATTTCCTCCACAAACTCCCGCAGAACTCTTGTATCATTTCCGGCAATATTATATATGCCGCCTATGCCCTTTTTTCCGCACAGCAGCAGGCTGACTATAGCCTCCGCCATATCTTTAATATAAAGAAAGTTCCATTTCTGGGTACATTCTCCAAGCTCCATATGCTTACCCTGAGAAAATGTTTTTAAGCATGTATTTACTAATGACCACGGGTGATCTCCCGGTCCGTACACACTGAAAATTCTGCAGTGAACATACTCCATATTACCTTTGCAGAACTCTTCTGCCTGCCTTCCAAATTTAAGCTTTGCCTTGCCGTACTCAGACACAGGGCTGCATTTTCCGTCTTCTCTCATAACATCTGAACAGATTCCATATTCTGCCTGGGAGCCTGAAAATACAAACCTTTCACAGCCTAAATCTGCAGCTGCCTTTAAAGCTTTCATAGAATTTTTCACATTTTCAGCCTGAATGCCCTCATCGCTTCTGCCTGCGCTTCCCACCCCGTCCCAGGCCATGTGGAGAAACACTTTTTTTTCTGGCGTTTTCAGCTTATCTACATCTGTTAATGTATCCAGTTCATCCAGACTTTTTTCAATAATATTCAGATTTTTATGGTCCGGCAATTTAGACCTGTTGGCAGATTCAGGTCTTACGATTGCCCAGATACGGCAGTCCAGCTTTATAAGCCTGGAAATCACTTCCAGGCCGATAAAGCTGGTCCCCCCTGTAACTATAACATTCATTTTACTTTTCATAGACCTATTCCTTAATTCTTGGAATAATCATCATAGCATCCATTTCCTCGTCTGGAAGGAAAGGCTCTAAGTCCTCTAACGGCGGAGATACCATTCTGCCGTCAGGCAAACGTTTTCCGGAGGATTTAGGCTCAAATACCTGATCTCTGGAAACAAATATTTCGCAGATTACAGGTCCCTCTGTTGCCAGCGCCTTTTCTATTTTTTCCTCCAGCTCAGGGTTGTGATGGATGCCAATATAAGGATATCCGTAAGCCGCAGACAGCTTTTCCAAATCAGGGAAGCTAAGGTCGCGGCTGTCCACGCCGATTCCCACTAAAGGCTCCCCAAAAAACTTTTTCTGAGTTTGACGGATTGAGTGATAGCCTCCGTTGTTAATTACAAATATTTTAATAGGCAGTCGGTGGTGAATAATGGTCTGCAGCTCCTGAAGATTCATCTGCATACTGCCGTCCCCTGTTACCAGAATCATATCTTTTCTGCCCGCCGCCACGCAAGCTCCAATAGCCGCCGGCAGATCATATCCCATGGAAGCAATGGCAGAGTTAGTAATAAAGCGCTGCCCTTTTTTCAGCACATAGGCATGTCCTCCCACTACGCAGGCAGAGCCGTTTCCTACCACAGTCACCATTCCCTCAGGTAAACGTCTGCTTAATTCTTTAATAAAAGCATAAACATTTGTCTCCTTATCAGTTCCTCCCTCATAATGCTTAGGCAGAACTACAGGATATCTGTTTTTCCACATCTGACATGTTTCCTGCCATGTCATTCCAGGCAGGCCTTCTCCCCCTTTAAATACAGGCAGATTTTCCTCTTCATCTAAAACCTTGTCTAAAACCTGGAGAAGATCCTTTGCATCTGCGTGAACCTTCATATCAGAGTGAACACTAGGTTTATTTAATTCTTCTATATCAATATCATTGTAAATCACATATGCCTCTCTGGCCCAGCCCTTCCAGTTAAATCCTACCTGGCGCAGGCTGAGACGGCTCCCCACAGAGAACACCAGATCACTGTTCTGCACAGCAAAATTTCCAGGTCTGTCTCCAAAGTTTCCAGGCCGTCCTACGTATAAAGGATGCTCGTCCCAGAAGCAGTCCTCGCTGTTCCATCCTGTCACCACAGGAATCCCCAGCTTTTCTGCCACCTTTAAAAACTCCTGGTGGGCTCCTCCTAAACGAACTCCGTTTCCTACGTTAAATACCGGCCGTTTACTTTCCCTTATCTTTTTAATAATCGCTCTGGCAGTATCCTCTGTCACCTTAGGCGGCAGTACCTGGCGAAGCTCCCCTTTTCCGGCTGTATCCTCCGGTATTTCTGATTTACTTTCACAAGCCCATCCGGTGCCGCCGGCCTCATAATTTTCTTTATCAAATCCGATTAAGTCATCTGTATCCACATAGGCGCCCTGAATATCTAAAGGAATATCCAGCCATGTAGGCCCTCTTCTGCCTGAATATGATAAATACAAGGCTTTTTCCATACAGAAGCGGATTCTCATTGGATCTATAACCATTTCACTGTATTTTGTCATACAGCTGACAGATTTTAAAATGTCAAATTCCTGATCTCCCATAGCCCGAATCCCTACTCCGGACCATCTGGCTGTTGTATCGTAACGCACCTGCCCTGACACTACAAACATAGGAATAGAGTCCAGCCATCCTCCCACTACCCCTGTAATAGCGTTGGTGCCTCCCGGACCTGTGGTCACGCAAAGAGCTGCAATTTTATTATGAATACGCGCATAGCTTTCTGCCGCAATAGCGCTGGCCTGCTCGTGATGGTTATACAGGCATGTAAGTCCTTCCTGGTGTCCCAGTGCATCATTTAAATGCATGGCCCCGCCGCCAGTAACGGAAAACACCTGGGTAATCCCCTCTTCTACCAGCTTCTGGGCGATATAGTTGGAAACTTTTATTCTCATAACTGCAAATTTCTCCTTTTTACCCATTATTGCTAATAGCATATCATATTTTTTACAAAAAGCATACGGAAATTTTTCTTACGTTTCCTTTCTTTCCAGTGTTTAAATGGTATGTAAATAGGGGCTTCCTCCCTGACCTATACATTTCTGTCTGTGTTTTCCCCTGCCTCCACATCCCCGTCTTTAGAAGTTAGCACTAGAAATCTTTAGGAGTATTTTCTGCTCTGAAGCCTCACAAATGCCTTTAAATAAGGCTTTTTTTATTGCAAAAAAACTTTTCAAAATTCTTTTTTTGCGATATACTAATAGTGTTNCCCGTCTTTAGAAGTTAGCACTAGAAATCTTTAGGAGTATTTTCTGCTCTGAAGCCTCACAAATGCCTTTAAATAAGGCTTTTTTTATTGCAAAAAAACTTTTCAAAATTCTTTTTTTGCGATATACTAATAGTGTTAGTGGTGCTATCTTTTTGAGGAGGGATTCTATGGCATATTTTTTAAAAAAGACAACTTTAAAAGGCAGAACTTATCTTGCGATTTATGACAGTTTTTATAATCAGGAAAAAAAGGGGGCAGCTCACAAATGCTACAAATCCCTTGGCTCTGTAGAAACACTGAAAAAGAACGGCATGGAAGATCCAATCTCTTTTTACCAACAAGAAGTAGCTCTCTTAAACCAGCAACGAAAAGAAGAAGGTGTCCGCAAAATTTCTGACATTTCTCCAACTCTTTATCTTGGATACTTTCCACTGAAAGCAATCCTTGAGAAATTAAAAATCCAAAAGTATGTGAATTATTTTCATCTTACATATGATTTTCAGTTCGATCTTTATGAATTGATTTCTACATTAGTCTACGCAAGAGGTGTATGCCCATGCAGTAAAAACAGGACATTCCACGATGTGCTTCCCAATCTGTACCATTCGTCGCATTATTCCTATGATCAGCTTCTTGATGGTCTTGCCTTTTTGGGAGAAAACTATGAAAAGTTTATCGAGATCTTTACTGTACAAACTGCGGCTGTTTATGGACTGGATACTTCAAACTCTTACTTTGATTGTACGAATTTCTATTTTGAAATAGACAGGGAGGATGATTTCAGAAAAAAAGGACCGAGCAAAGAAAACAAAAAGGAACCCATCATCGGTCTTGGGCTCCTTTTGGATCGGAACCAGATTCCGGTCGGTATGAAGATGTATCCGGGAAATGAGTCAGAAAAACCCATTCTACGTGATGTGATTGATGGACTTAAAAATAGGAACAATATCATGGGAAAAACCATCCATGTCGCAGACAAAGGACTTAATTGTGCACAAAACATTGCGTTTTCAAAACAGAATGGAGATGGTTATCTGTTTTCAAAATCTGTAAAAACCTTGCCTTCGACAGAAAAAACCTGGGTATTATTAGAACAGGATTACAAAGATGTCAAAGATAAAAGCGGAAAACTTTTATACCGCTATAAAAGCTGTATTGATACTTTTCCTTATTCCATAGAGTATAACGGAAAAAAACAGACCATTATGCTTACAGAGAAACGCCTGGTTACCTACAATCCTTCCCTTGCTGCAAAAAAAAGATATGAAATAAACCGCCTTGTAGAAAAAGCAAAAGCACTTACCCTGTCACAAGCCAAAAGGAATGACTTTGGAGAAGCAGGAAAATATGTGGATTTCACAGATAAAACAGGAAATAAAGCAAAAACAAGGATTAATCAGGCTGCCATCGATAAGGACCTCGAACTTGCCGGATACAATCTTCTGGTCACATCCGAAACCCAGATGACAGATCAGGATATTTACTGTACTTACCATAATCTGTGGAGAATTGAAGAATCCTTTAAGATTATGAAATCAGACCTGGATGCACGGCCGGTATTTCTTCAAAAAGAAAATACGATTAAAGGCCACTTTTTGATTTGCTATTTAACAGTTCTCTTAGAGAGGATTTTTCAATTTAAGATACTGGATGAAAAATATTCAACTTCAGATATATTTAGATTCATTAAAGATTTCAGGGTAACAAAAGGCGAACATAAATATATAAACACCACAAGGGATTGTACTTTTATAAATGACCTAGCTGATAAATTTCATCTTCCTTTAACGAATTACTTTCTATCTGAAACTCAAATAAACACCATTTTTAATTATAAACTATAATAACAAACACAGAAGGACTGCCGCTAGCAGTCCTTCTAAACCTTAAAGTTTGCACTATTTTTTAATCTCTGATACCAAAGTCAGGTATCATATTTTTTACAAAAAGCATACGGAAATTTTTCTTACGTTTCCTTTCTTTCCAGTGTTTAAATGGTATGTAAATAGGGGCTTCCTCCCTGACCTATACATTTCTGTCTGTGTTTTCCCCTGCCTCCACATCCTCCCAAAACTGCCATGAACCTACACTGGATTTCTTTTTTCAGGCACGTTATAATCACAAACGTAATGCAACGATGGATTTTCGGCCAGCACATTGATTTCAAAAAAGGAGAGAAAAATTATGAAAAAGCAAACAAGATTATTGGCTGTATTATCCACTGCGGCAGTGATGTCAGTAGTGGCCCCTGCATTCAACATGAATGCAGCCGACACTGTATTTGCCGGAACAACCGGCTGGGTGGAAGAAGACGGGGATTGGCGTTATTATGACGACGACGGTTATTACCTGTCCGATACCTGGAAGAAGCAGGGAGACGATTGGTACTACCTGGATTCTGACGGAAACATCACAAGAGAGGAAGCCGTCGACGAGTATTATGTAAATGCCGAGGGCAAAAGAGTTTACGACACCTGGGTTTCTGAAGATAATGAAGATAGCTGGGGAGACGACGAGCCAGAAACTTACTGGTACTACTATGGAAGAAGCGGAAAAATGACTGTAGGAAAATGGCAGTCAATTAACGATAAATGGTATTATTTTGATGAGGACGGCCGTATGCTTACAGGCAAGGTTGACATTGACGGTTCCACCTATTACCTGGGCGAGGAAAATGACGGCGTCAGAAAGACCGGATGGATTCAGCTGGAAGAGACAGACGAAGACTCTGAGGATGAGTTTTCCTGGTATTACTTTGAAAGCAGCGGAAAAATGGTCAATAATCAAATCGACAAGAAAATCAATGGTGAATACTACACCTTTATTAATGGCCGCCTGCAGAAAGGCTGGGTAAAGGTTGGCGCTGCAGATGCAACTGCCTCCGAGGCCTCTCCTGCAATTTCCTCTTATCAGTATTATGAGGAGGAAAACGGCAAACGGGCGGAAGGCTGGTACGAAATGACAGGCGTTGAAGGAATCAGCGATGAGGACGAGCTTTACCGTTTCTATTTCAAGAACGGAAAACCGTACTACGCAGAAAAAGGCATTCAGGTATTTTCCGTTGATTCAAGAAAATTTGGTTTTAACGAGAAAGGAGAAATGCAGACAGATCTTCAGAGCGTTACCTTAGAGGACGGCAAAACAGCCAACTTCTATTTTGGGGATGACGGCGTTATGAGGACTGGAAAACAGACTATTTATGATGAAGACTTAGGAGAAAACCAGGTATGGTACTTCCACACAGACGGAAGCAGAAAGGGACAGGGCTATAATGGCGTCCGCGACAACATTCTCTATATTAACGGACTCCGTCAGGAAGCTGACGCAGACCTTCGTCTTGCTCCTGTAGAATTTGAAGGCAACCGTTATCTGGTGAACACTTCAGGAAGTATCCAGAAAGCGTCCTCCTCTTCTAAATCTAATTCCAAGCCAGAGCTGGGAGATGGATTTAAGGATTATAAGGACGACAATGATGTAGTTTGGGTAGTAAATACTAAGGGCATCATTCAGTAAAGTAATTTAATATTTTAATTTCATCCGTTCAAATGCCAAAAGCGTCTGCTGCAATGCGGTTATTCTGCAGCAGGCGCTTTATTATATACAAACTTATTTAAAAGCTCTTCTTTTGTATTTCTTTTAGGCTGCTGCAAAACTGCAGACAGCATCTTCTCAAGTATATCTCCGATTTCTTTTCCCGGTTTTATTCCCGCCTCAATCAAATCCTTACCTGTTACAGACAAATCCCTTAAATACAGACAGTCTCCCCTATCTCTTATTAAATCCCTGATAAGGGCTATTTCCTTACAGTAATCTGTAATCTGCCTGCCATAGGCGGACAACATTTTCAGCTGCAGCAGATCGTCAAACAGCTCCGGCTCCATTTTGCTCATTAATAAACGAACACTTTCTTCCTCAGCCTTTACCGGATAATCCCACCATTTTACAAGGGTACGCGCCTTGCATATGGTATCATTGTCCATTTTCAAATCCTTTAAAACTAAAACGGCCTGCTCTTCTCCTGCAAAACGCAGAAACATAGCCCATCGAAGATATTTTTTTCCCTCTGGCAGAAATCCATTTTCCCGCCCATTTAACTTAACTGCCTTTTCATATGGCACCTGGTGAAAATGAGAAGATATATAGGGGCTGATTCCTGTTTCATAAACAAGGCTTATTTTTTCCGGATGAGAGGATATTAAAAGCTTTGTCAGCTCTGTCTGTATCCTCTCTTTGCTTACCTTGGCCATATTAGGGGCAATTACAGTGATGGCTTTAAAGGTCTGGGCTTCTATAGTAAAGTTCAGCTGGGCTGAAAATCGAATGGCTCTTAAAATTCTAAGCGCATCCTCTGTAAACCTTTCTATTGGATCTCCTACACAGCGTATCACCTGCTTTTTCAGATCATCCATTCCCTTAAATTCATCTACAATTCCTGTTTTATGGCTGTAAGCCATAGCATTAATAGTAAAATCCCTTCTCCTCAGATCTTCCTTCAGCACAGAAGTGTAAGAAACT
The DNA here is from genome assembly GCF_900240245.1 of Lachnoclostridium edouardi. Lineage (GTDB taxonomy): Bacteria > Bacillota > Clostridia > Lachnospirales > Lachnospiraceae > Lachnoclostridium_A > Lachnoclostridium_A edouardi. Next base: position 2,215,098 of record NZ_OESQ01000001.1, on the reverse strand, counting down.
GATTTCGGATGGCGCCCGTCTTCATACTCCCCGTCTATCCTGTAGGTAGTTACCTCATAGCCTGTTCTGTTCATTACCACAGTTACCGTTCCATGCTGAATTCCTGTATCTACTGTTCTGGGAAAAATCTCTTTTACCTGTTCTGGCTTTGCAGACGTTGTAATATCCCAGTCTTCAGGACTGCGGCAAAGGATGGTATCCCGGACGCAGCCGCCTACGGCAAAAGCTTCATATCCATTTTCATTTAGACGGCTGATAATACACTCTACTGCCTCCGGAATTTTCATTGTCACTTTACAGACTCCTTTTTTAATTAATATGCTCTTCCCCAGTATACCATTTTTGTGGCTGGCTTTCCGCAGCAAATACATTGATCTGATAATGTTTCCTGAGCAAAAGGCATACAGCGGGAGGTGGCCCCTGTTTCTTCTTTAATTTTATCTTCACACTCCTGGCAGCCGCACCACATAGCCTTTACAAATCCAGGTTTCTCATTAATTGTCTTTACAAATTCATCCCATACAACAGCTGAATATGTGTGGGAGTCTCTGTGGGCTCTTGCTCTCTCCAGCATATCCTTCTGAATTGTGTCTAAAAGCTCTCCCACTTTCTTCTCCAGTTCATCTAAGGATACTGTAATCTTTTCGTGTGTGTCACGTCTTACTAAAACAGCCTGATTTCCTTCCATATCCTTTGGTCCGATTTCTACACGCACAGGAATGCCTCTCATTTCTGACTCACTGAATTTCCAGCCTGGGCTCTTATCAGAATCATCTACCTTTACTCTGAAATTAGAAAGAGTATTTTTCATTTCATATGCCTTATCTAAAACTCCTTCTTTTTTCTGCTGAATCGGCACAATTACTACCTGGGTAGGGGCAATAGCCGGAGGCAGCACCAGTCCGTTGTCGTCGCCGTGAACCATAATAATGGCGCCAATCAGACGTGTGGTCATGCCCCAGGAGGTTTGATGCACATACTGTAATTTGTTTTCCTTGTCTGCATACTGAATTTCAAATGCCTTTGCAAATCCGTCTCCAAAGTTGTGGCTGGTTCCGGACTGCAGGGCCTTTCCGTCGTGCATCAAGGCTTCTATTGTATAAGTAGCTTCTGCTCCTGCAAATTTTTCTTTATCTGTTTTTCTTCCCCGAATAACAGGCATAGCCAATACGCTTTCACAAAAATCTGCGTACAGGTTCAGCATCTGAATTGTTCTTTCCTCCGCCTCTTTAGCTGTAGCATGGGCAGTATGTCCCTCCTGCCATAAAAACTCTCTGGAGCGCAAAAACGGCCTTGTAGTTTTCTCCCAGCGCACTACAGAACACCACTGATTATATAATTTAGGCAGATCTCTGTAGGACTGAATATCTTTTGCATAAAAATCGCAGAAAAGAGTTTCTGAAGTAGGTCTTACACACAGTCTTTCCTGCAAAGGCTCTAATCCTCCGTGTGTAACCCAGGCCACCTCCGGAGCAAATCCTTCTACGTGATCTTTTTCCTTCTGCAGCAGACTTTCCGGAATAAACATAGGCATATAAACATTTTCTACCCCTGTTTCCTTAAACCGTCTGTCCAGCTCCTTCTGAATATTTTCCCAGATTGCATATCCGGCCGGCTTAATCACCATACAGCCTTTTACACTTGCATAATCAATCAGCTCGGCTTTTTTCACTACGTCTGTATACCACTGTGCAAAATCCACATCCATAGACGTAATGGCTTCCACCATCTTTTTTTCCTTTGCCATTCCTATCTCCTCCTGATTTTAATTTTTTCCTCATAAAACTAAAAAGTGACCCGATCCCTCCATATAAGGGACCGAATCACTCGGCGGTACCACCCAAATTAACTGCCTGCGCAGTTCTCTCTTCTCCGTTAACGCCGGCAGCCACGCTGTGTTTTTCACAGAGCTCCAAGGCGGGTTCAGTATTCATGGAACATAGAAGTCTTTCACCAATGACTTCCTCTCTGTAATGTATAAATACTTACTATTCCTCTTCTCAGCCATATATTATTATATAAAACTCCTGGAAATTTAATATTTATTTTCCTGTAGGTTGATTCTACGTCATTTTTTTCCTGTTGTCAAGAGTCACTGCTGCTGACTAATAAACCGCTTACCGCCCATTTGTAAGTTTCAATAGACTGGAATAAACCTAAGTCCGCCTGACGGAAAGCAGCTTCCTTCTGCTGAAAAGCAGCCTTCTGCTGTAAGTATTCCATGTTGCTCAGCATATTGAGCTGATACTGCGCCTCCGCTCCCCTCCAGGTAATAGCTGCGCTTTCATAAGCTGCTTTTGCCCCCTCATAAGTAGCCTTCTGCTGAAACATATCGTCATAAAGGCTTCTCACAGTAACGCTTACCTGATCTTCCGCCTGCTCAATGTCTAAAAGACGGCTTCTGTCTTTTTTATTTGTCTTTTCCTTTGTATCCAGTTCTGTGTGCCGTTTTGTTCTCAGCTCATAATTATTGCCAATAGCCGCCGTACAGTCCGCCTCAATATCCACAGTATCTAAATAGCTTAAATCGGCGCCTGGAATCTGGCCTATGTTTTTTCCTGCTGCAGTATTTTGACCAGTTAAAATATAAATGTTCCTTTTAACCTGGTCAATACTGGCATTTAATGCATTCAGAGAAGCCTCCGCGCTGCCCAGTCCATTGGCGGCAGTTAAAATATCGCTTTCCACCGCCATATTAAGTCCTGCCATTGCGTTAGCGCTTTCCACCGCCGCCTTTGCCGCTGCCACATTGGTTTCCACCATTTCCTTCTGCGCCATCAGCTGCCAATAAGTATTTACTAAAACCTGAGCATTATATGTTAATGTGTCCTCTGTTTGGTTTAAAGTCTGCCTACTGGATGATTTATCCATATCTTCAGCTGTGTCCTGCTGCTTTTTCGCATACTTTCTTAATGTCTTAACATTTTCCCTCAGATTTTTCGCAGCCTCTTTCGCTTCTGCCGTGCCTTCCTTCTCCAGGTCAAGGGCCTCGTCGTAAAGATCATTGGCCTCGTCCCGCAGCTCCTCGGCCACTTTCATAGACTCTTCTGCAGCTACATAATAAGACTCATTGGCGCTTTTAACAACAGGATGATACTGGCGTATCCATTCCTTCAGCTGACTGTATTCGATTGTATCTCCTGTCAGCTGATCGCTGACAGGCTCTGCCATTGCAGCCAAAGAGAACACCGCGCTCAGGCCGGCTGCAAGAAGAGCTGTTCTGCCTATTGTCAGCCATCTGTTCCTTTTTCTAATCATGTTATGCCTCCTGTTTCAAACTGTACGCGTCTTATTAGCTTGAGGCCACCAGCCCGTTTACTGCCCAGTCGTAGTTCTGCATTGCCTGCACCAAATTCAGCTTTGCAGTTTTTACATCCATCTCTTTTTGAAGATATGTATTCTGCTCCTGGAGAAACTCTAAAAGGCTGGCCTCCCCAATTTGATATTTCAGATCTATATCTCTTTTATTAACTGCCTCTAAGGCCAAAGCAGACTGGGCTGTATCGTAGTCAGACTTTTTATTCATAATTTCCTCATAAAGTGTTTTCATCTGGCTTCTTACTGTTTCTTTTGAAGAATCAATATTCGCCTGGGCAGTTTTTCTGGCGCTGTCCTCGCTGACATTTTCCAGCTGTCTTGTGTAATACTTTACATCATAATTATTTTCCAAGGCTTTTGCCGTGTCTGCATCCACGTTTAATAAGTTCAGCCTTTCCATATCCGGCTCCGGCACGTTTCTGATTTCCGGATCTCCGTTTACTTCCCAGCCTAAAATAATACACAGGTTTCTTTCAATTTGATTTTTTCCTTTTTCTGCCGCCGCTATACTGGCCTCCAGATTACTTACATTTTCCTGAGCTGTTAATATGTCTGCCTGTGTAGCCATACCAATAGACTGGCGCAGTACAGCAGACTGATATACCTCATTTAAAAGTCCTTTTGTGTCCTCCAGCAGTACCAGGCTGTTGTTCATCTGCTCATAAGAGTTCATTAAAATCTGAGCCTGCATCACCAGCCCTGCTTCCTGCTGATCAAATCTGATTTTCGTCATCACATTGTCTGTCACGCTGGATTCTGCCGTCTGCATCATAAGTTTTGCCTGGTATTCCAGCATAGCAGAGCCATAAAGCATACTGGCATATGCTCCCTCAGGAGCCATCTGGTATGTGTCAGGAGGATATAAGGAATCTGCCTGGTCCATCATATCTGTAGCCTGATCCCAAAGATCGTTTTTTGCGTCTCCAAAATCATTATCTCTGTTATCCTCATATGTAACCCTGTTTTTGTACACCGTTTTATTGTATTCATGTACTAAATCTGCCAGCTCGTCATATTCCATTACGTTATCCCTAAGCTGAGCCCATTTTTCCGCCGAATATGCAAATTCCGGGCTGGCAGCCGCCTGCATGGCCGGGACAGCTGTAAATACAGCCGTCATAGTCAGAGCCAGCAGACTTTTTGCCCTATATTTCATGTTTTCCTCCTTTATTAGTCGTCAATTAAATGATCATTATTTTCAAAATGTTTTCTTCCCATCTTGTCAATAACAGGATAAATAGTAGGCAGCATGATTAAAGACAGTATGGTCGAGGCCATCAGACCTCCCACGTTAACAAGAGCCAGACCCTGCATAGTTTCTCCTGATTCTCCATATGCAAAAGCCATAGGAAGCATGGACAAAACTGTTGTCAAAGTTGTCATTAAAATAGGTCTGAGACGAATAGCTCCGCCCTCTACTAAAGCAGTCTCAAGCCCCTTTTCTCCTCTCAGCTGGTTAACTGTATCTACGTATAAAATACCGTTGTTTACTACTGTACCAATCATCATAAGGAAACCTAACATAGATACCATGCTGATTTTACATTTTGCTAAATACAGCAGTCCAAATGCTCCGATTAAACTAAAGGGAATACTGAACATAACCATTAATGAAAACTTAGGAGACTCAAACTGCATAGCCATAACTACAAAGATCAAAAATACTGCTGTTCCAATAGCTCCCGCCAAAGCTCCCAGCTCTTCCGCCATCATTTCATCCATAGCATTAGCTGCATTTGATACACCTGCAGGGAATTGATATTCTGCGGCAAATTTCTTTACTTCTGCCTCAGCTGTTTCCTCATATCCTTCTACAGCCTCGCATGTAATAGCCACCTCGTACTGCTTATCTCTTCTTTCAATAGTCAGCGGGCTGTCTGCGTAGTAAATCTCTCCAATGTCTGAAAGAGGCACTTGAGTTCCTCGTGGAGTGGAAATCATCAAGCCTTCCATTTTATCAATAGTGTCATATTCGTCCGGCGCATATTCTACACGCACGGACATATCCTCACCTGTGGAGTTGAGAGTCATAACCTCTGAACCACTTAATGTGGAATATATAATTCCTCCTATGCTGGCCGGAGTCAGCCCCTCTGCCTGGGCCTTTACAGGATCAATATTTACTTTAATTACAGGAGCTGCATTTTCTACAGAAGAATGAACCTTTGTAACATCCTCTCTGGCCTTTAGCTGTTCCACCATATCCTGAGCGACTGCCTTAGCTGCATCGTAGTCCACACTTTCAATATCAATCTCAATATTGTTGGTTGTCATGCTGCTCATGCTGGTACTTCCGCTTTCCATGGTAATCGTACAATCTGTGTACCCTTTTACCATTTGCCGCCATTTTTTAATTACCTCGTCAGTAGAAAGACTTCTGTCATCCTTTAAATATGCAGTTAAAGTGGAGCTGTCTCCAGTTGAAATACTTAAACCGCTGGCTCCATATGTAAGCAGATAGCGGTCTACGTCCTCATCTGCCATTACCATGTCTTCCAGCTGAGTTAAAATTTTGTTATTTGCCTCTACTGTTAAACCTGGCTTTGTGGTGATTGTCATATTTACAATACCTTCATCTACTGCTGTTATCAGTTCAACGCCTAAATTACCTGCCATAATAAAAGATATACTCAGCAAAAGCACTGATACTCCCAGCACTGTTTTCTTTTTAGGGATAATTTTCCGCACAACAACTCTGTAGCTATCCTGCATTGCAGAAACCAGTTTATTAACCGGAGCATCTGTTTTCTCATGAGGATGAATGAACAAATACATTAACGGTACAATAATAACAGCTGAGAACAGGGAAGCCATCATACAGAATACAATAGTAAAACCTAAGGGCTTAAACATCTGTCCTGACAGACCCTGAAGCAACGCTAAAGGCAAAAATACAACGCAGGTTGTAGCTGTAGAACCAATCAGTGAATTAATAACTAAACGCGCGCCCTCAATAGCAGCGTCATAATAATTTCTCTTTTCTTTTGATCGGAAGCAGCTTTCCAGCATAACAATAGAGTTATCAACCATCATACCAACGCCTAAAACCAATGCTCCCAGGGAAATAACGTTAAGAGAAAATCCCATTGACCTCATTAAAATTAAGGCCACCACAACTGAAATAGGAATAGAGCTTCCTACGATCAGAGACGCTTTTACATCTCCGAAAAACAGGAACAGTACTAACATGGAAAGCACAACTGCCATGCCAAGAGTAGTCATAACACTTTCCAGGGAATCCATAATCAATTCACTGGAGTCATTAATAATTTCTATCTGCAGCGCTGGGTTCTTTCTTTTTAAGTTTTCTACTTCCTTTAACACCTGCTCAGAAACCTCTACTGCGCTGGCGCTTTGCTGCTTCTGAATACTAATGGAAACAACGTCGTTTTTGTTGTACCGCCCAATACTGTCAGCTTCCTCTAAAGCTTCATATACGTTTGCAATATCAGAAAGATGAATTGTATCTCCGCTTGCTAAAGGAATCGCTATAGACTTCAGACTTTCTATATCGTCGTAGTCATTACCTACGCTGACGCTGAGAGATTCGTCCCCCACTTTTGTTTTTCCTGCCGGAATAGCGAAATCCGCTGCGCCTACAATCTGAGCCACTGTACTCATATCCAGTCTGTACTGACTCATCTGCTCTGGCAGTAACTCTATTCTAACATAGCTTTCCTGTCCTCCCGCCAGGGAAATATCACCTACGCTAGACAGTTTTTCCAATTCTGGTACAATTTCATTGTTCACGTAGTTGTATAAGTTTCCCTCTGTACCGCCGCTGACAGCCATAGTAATAACAGCCTGAGCGTTCATATCCATTTCCACAATGTTGGACTCATCTGCATCTTCAGGCAATTCACTTTTGATCCCGTCAATAGCCTTTTTTAGATCCATATAAGCTGTATCCATGTTGGTTCCATAGTCGTACTGAATTAAAACAATAGATACATTCTCCATGGAGTAGGAATCTACCTCTGACTTACCACTTAAAGTCGCCACAGCATCTTCTATTTCTTTACTAATCAAATCATTTACATCTTCCGGGCTGGCTCCTGCATATGTTGTTGCCACAATCATCATAGGCATTTCCATCTCTGGCATTAATTCCAGTTTTGCCCCTAAAACAGACTGCATACCAAAAAATATCAGCGTAACTAACGCCAGCAGCACTGTAACAGGACGTTTTAAAGCAAATTTTGTAAAGTTTAACATTTATGTCCCTCGCCTTCCGCTTTGCCGATTATTCAGCGTCTGCTGTTTCGTTGTTTTCTGCACCACTTTCTGACGCACCAGTTTCTGCTGCGCCGCTCTCTGCTGTGCTGGTATCAGTTTTCAATACCTCTACGCCATCCGTAAGTTCATTGCTCCATGTGACAATTACCTGGCTGTCATTAGTGATTCCAGATTTTACCTCCATGTATTCTGTATCATAAAGGCCACTTTCAATATCTACTCTTTTGGCAATGCCGTTATCGTAAATATAAATATATGGATTTCCGTCATCATAAGATACGCATCGCAGAGGAACAGTCAGCACATTTTTCACCTGATCTTTCATAATCGTTACCTTTGCTTTGGAACCAGTAGACAAGGCGCTTCCGTTTTCGACTCCTGCCTTAATTTCATATAAGCCGCTGCCTTCATTTACCGCTGATGCAATTTCAGTAATAGTTCCCATATATGTAGTTCCATATTTATCTAAAGTTACTTCCATACCTGTCTGAAGGTTTTTCATAACTCTTTCCGGTACACTGAAATTTATCATAATCTGATCTTTTACAGAGATAACGCAAACCGGCACTGACGGCGACAGCATATCGTGAGGATCAATATTTCTGGATTCAATCACTCCGCTTATAGGCGCTGTAACTGTCGTATATTTCACCTGAAGATCATACTGGTTTTTTGCCGCTTCATATTGAAGTCTTGCGGCTGTAGCCGCGCTTTGGGCCTGCTCCAGCTGTTGCTGGGAAATAGTTCCTCCTGCAAATAGCACCTGCATTCTCTGGAGGTTGGTATTAGCGTCATTCATAGATACCTGAGCGCTATCTACCTGAATTTTCAAAGCTGTCAACGCATCTGAGTCTATTCTGCAGAGAATCTGACCCTCCTGCACATACTCTCCAGCTTCAAACAATACCTCTAAAGCTTCTCCACTCATCTTAGGAGTTACTGTTACTGTCTCCGAAGGCTCTATTGTTCCAATTACATCGGTATATAATGTAATATCCTTTACTTCTGGCAGTCCAACTTCAATAGCCGGCCTTACATCCTCTTTTACAACTTCCTCTTTGTGATTCATCTTCATATAAGCCCCGCCTGCAGCTATTGCTACCACTACAAGGCCGATGATGATTTTTCCTGCTTTTTTCATAATGTCTCTCCTTTTCTATTTACTCACACAGCCCACGCCGTATTATTTTTAATTGCTCATGCACAATCTCTTCCACTTCTTTAGGCTTTACAGCAGCCATATGATATATTGCAGTATATTTTAGAGCTAATGATATTAATAACTCCATTACACACCCCATCTGCTGCTCATCTCTTACTTTGCATTTTTCAGGATTATGACGCTTATAACATTCTTCTACAAATTTCAAATATTCTTCATTTTGGTGAAGAAATCCACCAAAGCCAAATGTTTTCATATTTGTCACTGTCCCCACATTTAACAGCAGGTTTCTGTATATTTGAGAATTTGGCTGATCCTTTCCATGACGAATCATATCCAGGGTCATTCTTTCTGCAGCTTCCACCACATCTCCATCAGCCTTTTCAATTTGGTCTAAAATATATCTTTTGCAGGCATCGCAGAAATCCTGCAGAAGATACTGGATTAAATCATCCTTATCCTCAAAATATGTATAAAAGCTGCCTCTTGATATATCTGCAGCCTTTATAATTTTATTAATAGATATGTCCGCGTAAGGAACTCTTGCACATTCTTCCATGGCCGCTTGTTTGATAATATTTTTCTTTTCTTCTTTTAAATGAAAAAATCTTTGTGTAGGCATCCTCTTTTACCTATCCTTCTTAATAATGACATCTTGTCATGTTTGTGATTATACTATATTTATATTTTTTAGGCAAGAAAAATAACGTAATATTTTTGCCAAAATGACAATTTGTCATTTTGTCTAATTTGGCCCTAATTATAAGGAAATATTAGGAACTTTTTTCAGCAAACTTCAACTCTTATTATAACTTATGTCAAGTAATTATAATTTCCCATATAGGAAGTATAATGACCTCGTAATGCAATTAGAAATTTCAAAAAGGTATTTCAAAAAGAAAAAAGGAGAGTGCATTCATTATGAGAAAGCAGACAAAATTAGTTGCAGTATTATCTGCATCAGCTCTGTTAGCAATGGGCGCTTCCATGACATCTTTCGCAGCAACTGGCTGGACACAGGAAGATGGCACATGGTATTACTATGACAGAGACGGAAGCCGCGTAACAGACGAGTGGAAGAAATCAGGAAATTACTGGTTCTGGTTAGATGACGACGGAGCTATGGCTACAGATATGTTAGTAGAAGACGATGACGACTACTACTATGTAGACGTAAACGGCGTTATGGTTACTAATAGATGGGTAGCAGTAGACAATGAGGATGCTGGCGATGATTATGAGCCAGATCAGTATTGGTACTACTTTGGCTCCAACGGTAAAGCATTCCAGGGAAATGACAACAATTCTTCCCCAAGATTCAAAACCATCAACGGCAAAAGATATGCTTTTGATGAGGATGGAAAAATGCTTTACGGCTGGGTATCTTCCGACGGAGAGCGTCAGACAGATGACGACGGCTGGAAGGGCGTAGATGGTATGTACTATCTGGGCGATGAGAACGACGGTGCCTTAAAGACTGGTTGGCAGGAAATTACAGTTTTAGATGAAGACTGGACAGATGACAACCCATACGATGAGAACTTTGATGACGAGCAGACTCGTTGGTTCTACTTCAAGTCCAATGGTAAAAAATACTACAACAACAGTACAGATCCAAACTATATTACAAAGACAATCAACGGCAAAAAATATGGTTTCGACGATAACGGTCGTATGGTAGTTGAATGGAATGTAAATACAACATCAGCTGTAGACGGTGTAAATACAGCTACTGGCTCTATTACAAGAGAGTGGGCATACTTCTCATCTCCAGAAGATGGCGCCCGCAAGACAAAAGGCTGGTATAAAGTAACTCCAGATCACGACTTAGATGCTTCCAAATACAATGATGCAGAAGAGTTCTGGTATTACTCTGACGGAAGCGGCGATGTAGTTGCTAACGAAGTTAAGACAATTAAGGGCAAAAAGTACTTATTTGACCAGTACGGCAGAATGCAGGATGGATTACAGTTAGTTCAGTTTGAGAGCGGCAGCAATAAGGATGTAGCAATGGTATATGATGATGACGATGCTACACTGCCAATCGACACAGAAGATAATTTCGATGCTACTGTAAGAACTCTGATGGCTCAGGCTGATGAAGCTGGAGACTATGCTGTTATGTACTTTGGCGACGAAGATGACGGTTCCATGAAGACTGGCAAGCAGACTGTATATATTGACGGCGATAAATTTACATTCTCCTTCAACAAGTCTGGCGTAGCTAAGGGACACGGCGAGTGCGATGTTGACAAGAAAGACAAAGTTGCATATGCAATGGGTAAACAGTATAAGGCAGATTCTGATAATAAGTATGAAGTAATTATCAGAAAAGAAAATGGTAGCGGTTATACACTGGAAAGCATGAGTGTAAAAGACTTCCTTGATTCTAGCTATGTGACAAGTTCAGGTCAGTTAGTATACAAAGATAAAGATGCTGAAAAAGAAAAATATATGGTATACTATGATAAAGATACAGATCTGAGCGGATATGTTGGCCAGAATACAGCTTACACTAGCGCTACAAACAATGTAGACAATACTGTATCTCTTCCACAAGGTGTAGACGCATATGTAGTAAATACTTCTGGTAAGATTATCGAGAAGAAGAGCAAATGTAAAGACGGCGATGACATTATCCTGGATGTATCCAATTGGGAAATCAAAGCTATCTACGAAGAATTAGACTAATTAGAGTATTAGTGATTCTTACTTTCGATATGAAATTCTAATTGCCATGTATGCTGATATTGATTATTAGCATACAAAAAGAGAGTATCCATAAGGCCAATAGGCTGGAGGGTACTCTCTTTTTCTAATTCAAAAAAGAGACAGCTTCCACTGTCTCTCTTCTGAATGCTAATCATAGAATTAACATCTTTGGCAATTAGAATTTCATATCGAAATATAGATTATTGATTAGTCTAACTCTTCGTAGATTTCTTTAACTACATAGTTATCAACTTTGATAATGTAGTCATCGCCATCTTTGCATTTGCTCTTTGTCTTAACAAGGCTTCCAGATGTATTTACTACCCAAGTATTTTCAATATCCTGACCATCATATACTGTTGGCTTTGTCTGACCATCTTTACCGAGGTAGTACTTATTATCTTCATCACCATTTGATTTGTAAGTTATTTCTGGCTCACCAGTAATCAAATTTACATATTCTTCAGTTGTTAAGGATACAAGAACACCATTCTCCAGTTCTAAGATGACCTCATACTTGTTGTCAGAATCTGCTTTGTATTTCTTACCCATTGCATAAGCAACTTTGTCAGACTTATCTACTTCGTTTCTACCCTGACCCTTCTTGCTTCCGCTCTTATTGAACTCGAAGTCAATCTTGTCGCCATCAATGTCGATAGACTGTTTGCCTGTCTTTACAGCTCCATCATCTTCACCTCCGAAGTACATGAAGCTCATATGCCCAGCATCACCTTCTTCAATGATCTTCTTAATTGTTGCATCCAGATCATCTTCTGTCTCAAAGTTGTAGTTAGCATCGTCATCTTCATAAGAAGCTACGATATCTTTTGTGCTGGCAACCTCAACACCGCTGCTGTTTGTAGTTGTAGCAAACTCAACCAGCATTAAGCTATCCAGCATACGGCCATACTCGTTGAACGCATACTTTCTGCCATTGATTGTCTTAATCTCGTTAGCATACAGCTCGCCGTTGCCATCTGCATAGTACCAGTACTCTTCTGCATCATCATATTCCTTAGAATCCAGATCCTCATCTGGGATTACCTTGAACCAGCCTTTTGTCTTACGAGCTCCATCTTCTGGAGATGAGAAGTATGACCACTCTCTTGTGTATGTTGCTTCACCCTGTGTTCCTACAGTAGTTGCAACGTTCCACTCAACTACCATACGACCGTTATCATCAAAACCGTATTTCTTGCCGTTGATTGTCTTTGTAACAAACTCTTTATCTGTGTCTGTATTCTCATATCTCTTACCATTGGACTTGAAGTAGAACCAACGATCCTGATCCTCATCAAATGTATCGTCGTCTTCATCCCAGCTGTCATCTGTGATGCTGATCAGTCTCCAGCCTGTAGACATAGCACCGTCATTCTCATCACCTAAGTAGTATACAGCATCTGTCCAATCGTCGTCACCTGTCTGTCTCTCGCCGTCATTGCTTACCCAGCCGTAAAGCATACGTCCTTCATCATCAAATGCATATTTCTTGCCGTTGATGGTTTTGAACTTTGTTGTAGAAGAATTATCGCTTCCCTTGTAAGCTTTACCATTTGACTGGAAGTAGTACCAATACTGATCTGGCTCGTCTTCATCACCAGCATCCTCATTGTCTACTGCTACCCATCTATTAGTAACCATAACGCCGTTTACGTCTACATAGTAGTAGTCGTCATCGTCTTCTACTAACATATCTGTAGCCATCTCTCCGTCGTCATCTAACCAGAACCAGTAATTTCCTGATTTCTTCCACTCGTCTGTTACGCGGCTTCCGTCTCTGTCATAGTAATACCATGTGCCATCTTCCTGTGTCCAGCCAGTTGCTGCGAAAGATGTCATGGAAGCGCCCATTGCTAACAGAGCTGATGCAGATAATACTGCAACTAATTTTGTCTGCTTTCTCATAATGAATGCACTCTCCTTTTTTCTTTTTGAAATACCTTTTTGAAATTTCTAATTGCATTACGAGGTCATTATACTTCCTATATGGGAAATTATCAATACTTTTTTTACATTTTTTCCAACTTCTCGAAAAATCAGTTAAATATTGATATTTTTCCTAAAGGTTTTATTTTACCTCTTCATCACGTTTACAGTATAATATACTTTTAATAAAAATACCATAACTTTTCTCTGTTCATTTTCTTACGTAATTATTACAAAAAGAGCTTTTTCGCAACAAATTGCATCCGCAGAGATGCAATTTAACATTTTTCATTGATTTTTACTTTCAACATGGTATAATGTTCATATTTAATATAGTTATATTTTTTTTGAACATATTTTAGGAGGAATTTAGAATATGGACCGTTATGGACTGATTTGCCGCAATATAATGGAGAAACCAGATATTACACAAAGAGAGCTGGCAAAGGCTTTAAATGTTTCTTTAGGTACTGTAAATCATTTAATGAAAGAATGTATTTCTAATGGACTGTTGGCTCCGGATCAGCAGAATTCAGGATGTCATGTTCTCATGCCTGCAGGAGAGGAATATATGAAGCCTTATAAAGTAGACGGTGCGATAATTTTAGCTGCCGGTTTTGGTTCCCGTTTTGTTCCTCTTACTTTTGAGATGCCTAAAGGGCTTTTAGAGGTTTTTGGGGAAAGAATGATTGAGCGTCAGATTAAACAGCTGCATGAAGCAGGAGTTTATGATATTACTATTGTGGTCGGTTATTTAAAAGAGAAATTTGAATACTTAATTGATAAATACCAGGTTAAGCTTCTATATAATCCTGAATATTCATCTAAAAATACATTGACTACTGTGTATCGTGCCAGGCATCTATTAAAAGGAAGGAATATGTATCTTTTGTCTTCTGATAACTGGTTAAGAGAAAATATGTTTCACGCTTATGAGTGCAGCGCCTGGTACGCACTGAGCCATACTGATGGAGAAACTTCTGAGTGGTGCGTAGGTTTTAATAAGAAGGGAAAGATCACCAATGTTCATGTAGGAGGCTGCGACACATGGTTTATGTATGGCCCTGTTTTCTTTTCTGCTGATTTTTCTGATCATTATATTCCCGTTTTGGAAGCTTATTATGAAACTCCCGGAACAGAGCAATTTTACTGGGAACATGTATACATGGATATTGTAAATGGAACTGTGAAAAAAACATTAAATCGTTATAATAAGCATTTTAAAGATTTATCTTCAAAAGCCTTGGAGATTACAGATGATCTTTTGAATCGTGCTGTTATGTACGCTAACTGCCAACCTGACAATCAAATTTATGAATTTGAAAACCTGGAGGAACTGCGGCTTTTTGATCCCAGATACCAGACGCACTCTGATAATAAAGCCTTAGAGCTGGTGGCTGAAGTTTTCCATGTGGAGGAATCGGCAATTAAAAATATTTGCTGTTTAAAGTCTGGAATGACGAATAAATCCTTCCTATTTAATATTAATAATGAAAAATACATTTGCCGAATCCCTGGGCCTGGAACAGAACTGCTTATAAACCGCCGCCAGGAGGCAAATGTTTATAAAGCGGCAGAGGCTTTAGGTATAACAGAACAGATTATTTATTTTAATGGGGAAAATGGATATAAGATTGCCAAATATTATGAGGGGTCCCGCACTGCAAATTCTAACAGCTGGGAGGATATGAAGTCATGTATGGAGCTTTTAAAGTCATTCCATGAGGCTGGCCTTCAAACAGAACATTCATTTGATATCTGGGAAAGAATTCATTTTTATGAGACCTTATGTAAAAGCAGAGGCAGTATTTTATTTGAGGATTACAAGGACGTGTATAATCACATGCAGGAAATGATGGACTGGCTCAACAGCTTAAACAGACCGAAAATTCTTTCCCATATAGACAGCAATGCTGATAACTTTCTAATACTGCCTGACGGGCAAATACGTCTTATTGACTGGGAATATGCAGGCATGTGCGATCCTCTGATTGATATTTCCATGTGCGCAATTTATTCCTATTATAATACAGAACAATTAGAAAAGCTGATGCAGTTGTATTTTAAAAGAGAACCTTCCTTAGAAGAACGTCTAGTTATTTATTCTTATATGGCATTAGGAGGATTCCTCTGGAGCCTGTGGGCAGTTTATAAAAGCACCTTAGGGGAAGAGTTTGGAGAATATACGCTGATTATGTACCGCTACGCTAAGGATTATTATGGAAAATTTCATGCAGATTTGTCTAAATTGTAATAAAAACGTTATTTCTTACTGCATTTCTTGTGCTATAATAAAAAAATAGTTGAGTGCAAAGCGCGAAACTATTTGCTACCCAAAGTTCGCTATAGCGAAGTTTGGGGTTCCCGTAGTTTTTATGGAACGAGGAACGAGTGGAATAAAAACAGTAGTGCTCGTGAAAGACCTGGCAAACTGTTTTTCATGTATCGCACGTAAGTGTCTAAAATACAGGCACTAAGTGCTCATAACGATAAAAAAGAATCATGTTTGTTATATGAAAAGTGCTGTACCAATGAGATAAATTATTATGTGAGTTATTAAGTGAGTTATTAAAAAAGGGGGTTCTGTATTATGACACACAAACGACCTGTTGTTTTGGCTGCCTGCGCCGGGTTAATCGGTATGATGACCATTGCTCCGGCTTTTTCTGCTTATGCTGACTGGAAAAAGGATGGCTCCTCCTGGGTCTATATAGACGATGACGGTTCTATTCATAAGGGCTGGATTCGCACTACTGACAATATTTACTATTACATGGACCTGCAGACAGGACGTATGTCCACTGGATGGCAAAAAATCAATGATACCTGGTACTACTTTAATGCATCTGGTCAGATGCAGACAGGATGGGCTATGGTTGACGGAAAGTATTATTATCTTCAGGATAACGGCGCCATGAAGACGGGATGGATTCATGTAAATGGAACAAGTACCTATTATTATTTAAAAGCTGACGGCGCTATGGCTACCGGATGGCGCAATATGGATAATGGGTGGTATTATTTTAAGGAAAGTGACGGAACCTGCGTATTTGGCTGGAGGGAAATCAACGGGAAGTGGTATTATTTCGGCCAAGACGGAAAAATGCTTACAGGATGGCAGCAGATTGATGGAAATTACTACTATCTTAACACAGACGGTTCTATGGCTACTGGATGGCTAAAGGACAGTAACGGAAATCGCTATTATATGGATACTTCCAGCGGCGTTATGTCCCACAATTGGAAACAGATTGACGGATATTGGTATTATTTTAATAATGCAGGACATATGCAGACAGGATGGCAGTTAATTGATAATAACTATTTCTATTTAGATCCTTCATCAGGAAAGATGGCTGCAAACACCACCTTAAATATTGACGGTGTTAATTATACCTTTGCTTCAAACGGGGTTTATACTTCAGGCTCCTCCGGAACTCCTGGCAATGTGAATTCTAATAATCCAGGCAGTTCCTCCAATAATTCTTCCAATACCAGCCCGGGGGGAAGCAGCTCAGATAATGTAATTACCGCCCCTCCCAGCAGTTCTTCCAATAATTCCGGAAGTCCCAGCGGAAGCAGCAATAATTCTGGAAGTTCCTCTTCAGGCGTAATTACAGGGGCCCCTGGAAGTTCCAACGGCTCCAGCAACTCCCCTTCCTCCTCCGATTATTGGAGTCCGTCCAGCAAAAAGCCTAGCGGCGGAGATTTAGAAGAAGGGCTGACATCTGGTCCTAATTAACATGGAGGCATGACAATGAAAAGACATAATTTAATGGCCGGTTTTATGGCGGCGGCCCTTCTTTTTACAGCGGTTCCGGCTATACCTACATACGCCGCCCCTTATCAGAAAACTAACGGAGTCTACGAACTGGCTGACGGTACGCCTGTACACGGTGTATTTGCCAGAGGGATTGACGTGTCACATTGGAAACAAAATATCGACTGGAATGCAGTGGCCGCTGACGACGTTGAGTTTGTTATGTTGGGAACAAGATATAACAATGATGTAGACCCCTATTTCCGAATTAACGCCGAGGGAGCATATAACGCTGGAATCCAGTTAGGCGCATATATTTATTCATACGCCACTACTACTGATATGGCAGTGGCTGAAGCAGATTTTGTTTTAGATTTGATTAAGGATTATCCAATATCCTATCCTGTTGCCTTCGATATGGAAGCTTCTGTACAAAGCACTCTTTCCCCGTCGCAGCTGGCTGACATTATTAACGCCTTCTGTGAGCGGATTGAAGAGGCAGGATATTATCCCATTCTTTATGCCAACGATCACTGGTTGGCCAACAAAATTGATATGAGTCAGGTGGATTATGACGTATGGGTGGCCCGTTACGGTAAAATGCACGAATATTCTAATCCGGTTATGTGGCAGGCTGCCAGCACAGGCACAGTATCCGGTATTCAGGGAGATGTAGATATTGATTTTCAATATGTAGATCTTTCCTCAAAAATTCCTGCTAATCTTTGGAGAACCATTGGAGATAAAACATATTATTACCAAAATTATCTGATGCAGAAGGATAACTGGATACAGGATCAAAGCAGATGGTACTATATAGATTCAGACGGCCAGGCTTATAAGGGTTGGTTGGAGCAGAACAATATTTACTACTATCTGGACCCTGGCACAGGACGTATGGCTACTGGATGGCAGAACGTGGAAAACAGCGGCAACTGGTACTACTTTAATGAAAACGGCCACATGCAAACCGGATGGACACAAGTAAATTCTGCGTGGTATTATCTATCTTCCAGCGGAGTTATGCAGACAGGATGGCAGACAGTGGACGGCGCCTCTTACTTCCTGAAGGATTCCGGCGAGATGGTAACAGGTTGGAGGCAGCTGAACCAGCAGTGGTATTTCTTCAGCCCGTCCGGAGCTATGAAAACAGGATGGATTAATCCTGACGGAAGCTGGTATTATCTTAACGAAAGCGGGCATATGCAGACTAGCTGGCTGAACTTAAACGGCTCATGGTATTACCTTAACAGTTCAGGACAAATGGAAACAGGCCTGATTACAGTTGACGGAAAGCAATATTATCTGGATGGAGCTGCAGGCGGTATTATGGTTTCTAACACAACGATTCATATTGGCGACAGCGATTACCAGGCGGCTGCCGACGGCTCTCTTACTAAAATAGAGTCTGTGGAAAATGCAGAAGCTGGCGCTTTAGACGGCTCTAATGCTTCTGCTGATAATCAAACCGCCGAAGTCCCAGCAGAAAATCAGGATTCCCAGAACAATAGCAGGCAAAGTTCTTCTAGCCCAGATTCATCTGCCGGCCCCGGCGCTATGCTGTAATTTATAAAAAGTAAAATATTACTAAATACAAATCGCCTCCCAAGGCTAGATCAAAATCTAGGAATTGGGGGGCGATTTAAATAAACTATATTATTTCATAAAATTATGTACCATGTTCTTACCATACTATACTTCAAATAACAAATCTCCATAGGATGGGAACGGCCATAAATCTTTATCCACAATTCTCTCTAAAATGTCCGCCGGTCTGCGTAAACGCTCCATCGCCGGAACTACCTGGCTGTGACAAGCTAAGGCTCTCTCCTTTGCATCCACTATCATTTTACAGTTTTCTGACAAATCAATCAGCTCCGCAAGAGCTGTTTTCATCTCTGACAGTAAATCTGAGGTTTCTAACAGCAGCTCTTTTTGTACGCTGAAATCTGCCTCAGGGCATACTCCTGTTATTTTTCCAATGGAATCCGCTAAACGGGTAGTATACCTGATTACAGCAGGTATAATCTGTTTGCCTGCAATGTTAGTCATAGCTCTGGCTTCAATATTAATAACCTTGGCGTACGCCTCATATTCTACTTCCGCTCTGGACTTTAACTCAGCTCTTGTAAATACATGGAATGTCTCAAACAATTTTACAGCCTTATCTGTTGTAAGAGCAGGAATTGCCTCTACCATACAAGTAATGTTCGGCAGACCTCTTCTCTCTGCCTCCTTCAGCCAAGATTTAGAATAACCATTGCCGTTAAATACAATTCTTCTATGCTCTGTGAACAATGTTTTCACTAAATCATGAACTGCCATATCAAAGTCCTCTGCTTTTTCCAAAATATCAGCGGCCTCTTTAAATGCCTCTGCCACAATAGTATTCAGCACCACGTTAGATGAAGCAATAGAATCAGATGAACCTACCATACGGAATTCAAATTTATTGTTTGTAAATGCAAATGGGGATGTTCTGTTTCTGTCTGTCACATCCTGATCCAGATCAGGCAAGGTGGCAACTCCTGTTTTTAATGTACCGCCCTGCTTGGAATGAGTGGCTTCTCCTGTATTGCACAACTGATCAATTACATCTTCCAGCTGATCTCCTAAAAACACAGAGATAATTGCAGGAGGCGCCTCGTTTCCTCCTAAACGGTAATCATTTCCCACGTCTGATGCTGATTCTCTTAAAAGATCTGCATGAACGTCCACCGCCTTTAAAATACATGCCAGAACAAGTAAAAACTGAACGTTTTCGTGAGGCGTATCCCCCGGATTCATCATATTAATACCGTCATCTGTAACAAGAGACCAGTTATTATGTTTTCCAGAACCATTGACCCCGGCAAAAGGTTTCTCGTGAAGCAAGCATGTAAGTCCGTGACGACCGGCTACCTTTTTCAATGTCTCCATAATCATCTGGTTGTGATCTACCGCCAGATTTGCCTGAGTATATATGGGCGCCAGCTCATGCTGTGCCGGAGCTACTTCGTTGTGCTGTGTTTTAGCAGTAACTCCCAGCTTCCACAATTCTCTGTTTACCTCATTCATAAAAGAGCCTATTCTTTCACGGATTACCCCATAATAATGGTCGTCCAGCTCCTG
Source organism: Lachnoclostridium edouardi (assembly GCF_900240245.1). Classification (GTDB taxonomy): domain Bacteria; phylum Bacillota; class Clostridia; order Lachnospirales; family Lachnospiraceae; genus Lachnoclostridium_A; species Lachnoclostridium_A edouardi. The sequence continues at coordinate 2,194,873 of NZ_OESQ01000001.1, read as the reverse complement.
ACCCTTAGGAGGCATAGCTCCGAATAATGTTCTTCCTGTATATATTAAATCTTTTCTTTTTAAATACTTTTCTCTGTCCACCAGGAAATATTCCTGCTCTGGTCCTACCGACGGCACTACTCTTTTAGAATTTGTATTGCCAAACAGGCGGAGAATTCTTAAAGCCTGTGTGTCAATCGCCTGCATGGAACGTAGAAGAGGAGTTTTTTGATCTAATGCTTCTCCTTTGTAAGAGCAGAAGGCCGTTGGAATACACAATGTAACTCCAATGGCATCCTCTCTTAAAAATGCGGGGGAGGTACAGTCCCAAGCTGTATAACCTCTGGCCTCAAAGGTTGCCCGAAGACCGCCGGAGGGGAAGGAGGAAGCATCAGACTCACCTTTAATTAATTCCTTTCCGGAAAATTCCATAATGATTTTTCCGTCATGGCCAGGAACTGAAATAAAAGAATCGTGCTTTTCTGCTGTAATCCCAGTCAGCGGCTGGAACCAGTGAGTATAATGAGTGGCTCCCCTTTCAATAGCCCAGTCCTTCATAGCATGAGCCACTACATCTGCAATAGACGGGTCCAGCTCTGTTCCATCTTCTATTGTCTGTTTCAGCTTTTTAAAAACGCTTTTAGGCAGACGCTCCCGCATCACTGATTCATTAAACACATTTTTTCCAAACAATTCCGCAATATTAACTAATTCGCTCATAAATTCTTCAACTTTCCTCTCTTCCCGCAAATCAACAAAACAGCGAGGATGCTGCAAAATCAATATTGATACTAATTTCACAACACCCCCGCCTATATTCAGCTCAAATTATTTTCAGGCTTTTCCAACAGAACCAAACAGCTCCATTTTCTCTTTTACAGTCTGCTTAATTGCTTCTGCGCCTGGAGCAAGAAGTTTACGTGGGTCGAATCCTTTTCCTTCTAAGTCCTTACCTGCCTCAATATACTTACGTGTAGCTTCTGCAAATGACAGCTGACACTCAGTATTTACATTGATCTTTGCAACTCCCAGGCTGATAGCCTTTTTAATCATATCTTCTGGAATTCCTGTACCTCCGTGGAGAACAAGCGGCATATCGCCTACTTCCTTTTTAACAGCCTCTAAAACGTCAAATCTCAGGCCTGGCCAGTTCTCTGGATATTTTCCGTGGATATTGCCGATACCTGCAGCCAGCATATCTACGCCCAAATCTGCAATAGCCTTACATTCCATAGGATCTGCACATTCTCCCAGTCCTACTACGCCGTCCTCTTCTCCGCCGATAGAGCCAACCTCTGCTTCCAGGGACATGCCCTTTTCTGCACAGATTTTAACCAGCTCTGTAGTTTTCTCTACATTTTCTGTAATCGGATAGTGAGAACCGTCAAACATAATGGAGGAGAATCCTGCCTCTATACATTTGTAGCATCCTTCATAGGAACCGTGATCCAGATGAAGAGCTACAGGAACTGTAATATTCAGCTCTTCAATCATTGCTTTAACCATATTAGCAACAGTTTTAAAGCCTGTCATATATTTGCCTGCACCCTCAGATACACCAAGAATAACTGGGGATTTTAACTCCTCTGCTGTCAGTAAAACAGATTTTGTCCACTCCAGGTTGTTAATATTAAACTGGCCTACTGCATATTTGCCGTCTCTTGCTTTCTCAAGCATCTCTTTTGCTGAAACTAACATCTCTTAAACCTCCATTTGTTTGCTAAGACTGAGCAGGCTTTATGACTGCTGCCTGCCTGTTTTCTTTTCATTCAATCATTATATACTATTTCTTATCATTTGTGAAGAGCAGGATAATCAATTTTTTAACAATCTAATATACGGGCTACAGTTTCCTTCATCTGATCTTTATCACATTCCATATTGTGACGAACTGCGGCAGAACGTATTTCTTCCACTGCCTGAGGAATATCCATACCTGAAATTTTGTGAAGCCGGTCTACAATTTCAAACTCATCCAGGTGTTCTAAACTGTCATCTGAGCTGATGGCTTCCATAACGCTTCTGGAAAATTTATATGGACTGGCAGTGGATGCAATTACAGTTTTTTGTGTATCCCCTGTCTCTTTTTTATATTCCTGGTAAACAGCGGCAGCCACCCCTGTATGTGTGTCGATTACATATCCTGTATCCTTAAAAAGCTTTCTAATAACAGCTGCGTTCTCTGCCTCTGTAGCATATCCTCCGCAAAAATCTTTCATATTTTTGCTCATCTCTTCTGTTACAGTATATCTTCCGTCCTTTGAAAGCTCTTCCATTAATTTCTTATTTACATCTGAATTGCAGCCTGCGCTTAAATAAATCAGACGCTCTAAGTTGCTGGAAATAAGTATATCCATAGACGGAGAATTAGTTAAAATAAATTCTCTGTTTTTGTCGTATGTGCCTGTTGTGAAGAAGTCATATAAAACCTTATTATCATTGGAAGCACAGATTAATTTTCCAATAGGCACTCCCATCTGCTTTGCAAAATAAGCGGCCAAAATATTGCCAAAGTTGCCTGTAGGCACTGTTATATTAATCTTTTCTCCGTCCTCAATCTCCTGATTCTCTAATAATTTGGCATATGCATATACATAATATACGATCTGCGGCACCAGGCGGCCGATATTAATAGAATTTGCTGAAGAAAGCTGAAATCCTTTTTCTTCTAAACGCTGAGCAAACACCTTATCGTTAAATATCTCCTTCACACCTGTCTGTGCATCATCAAAGTTGCCGTGAATGGCTACTACACTGGTATTGTCTCCTGTCTGAGTCACCATCTGTAATTCCTGAATCCGGCTGACTCCGCCCTTTGGATAAAAAACTATAATCCTGGTGCCGTCTACATCAGCAAAGCCCGCCAAAGCGGCTTTTCCTGTGTCCCCGGAGGTAGCTGTTAAAATTACAATCTCATTTTTTACATGATTCTTTTTTGCAGCTGTAGTCATAAGGTGAGGAAGAATAGACAAGGCCATATCCTTAAATGCAATGGTGCTTCCATGGTACAGCTCTAAAAAATACATGCCGTCCGCCTTTGTAAGAGGAGCGATCTCTTCTGTGTCAAACTTACTGTCGTATGCTTTATTAATACAATTTTTCAGCTCATCTTCTGTAAAATCAGTGAAAAACAGCTTCATTACCTCATAAGCAGTCTCCTGGTAAGTCTTTCCTGCCAGCTGCTTCATAGAAATATCCAGCATCGGAATCCTTGTAGGCATAAATAAGCCTCCGTCTTTTGCAAGTCCCTTCAGAATTGCCAAAGAAGCTGTTACATTTTTTTCTCCACCGCGTGTGCTCTGGTACATTAACTCCATATTATGTCCCTTCCTTATCTTATGGGCCTGGCCCTGCTATTGAATCTTGGGTTTTGTTTCCGAATTTTAATGAATTGTAGCATACTTTCTCTTGGCACGCAAGATATTTTACAGTAGAATCATACATAGATATCAGGTTATTTTGGACCTGTATAGAAGCTATAGTAAGGAGCATCTTTATTTATGGAATATTCTCATATAGAACATGGAACTTTTATCAGCAGGCCTAACCGTTTTATTGCAAAGGTACTTGTCCATAATCAGGAAATAACGTGCCATGTAAAAAATACGGGGCGATGCCGGGAGCTTTTAATCCCCGGCGTAACCGTGATTTTAGAATATCACCCTGACGCAAAGGCTTTGGGCAGAAAAACCTCTTATTCTTTAATTGCAGTGTGGAAAGACAGCTTACTTATTAATATGGATTCCCAAATTCCCAACGCTGTAGCTGCACAGTGGCTTTTATCCGGCGGACTGCCGGGCCACAGCGTCACTAATATCCGAAGGGAAGTTACTTTTGGCAGTTCCCGGTTTGACCTGGCATTTCAATGCGACGGCAAGTCTGCTTACATGGAGGTAAAGGGTGTTACTTTAGAGGACAGGGGAATTGTCCGTTTTCCCGACGCCCCTACTGTCCGTGGGGTGAAACACGTTTATGAATTAATCAAAGCTGTTGAGGAAGGCTGCCAGGCTTATTTATTATTTGTAGTTCAAATGACCGGCATACATCATTTTGAGCCTAATACAGAGACCCATAAGGAATTTGCTCAGGCCTTAAAGGCCGCTCAGACTGCCGGAGTTCAGATTATGGCCTATGACTGCATTGTTACTGAAAACTCTATTTCCATCCACCAGCCTGTGCCTGTAATTCTTCCATAAACGGCTTTCACATTTTTCTCAAGTTTCCATATAGTAATCATAAGCATAAAAGTCTGCGATGTGAAAATTATTATGGTTATCCCATTAAATCAGATAGAGACAGGCCAGAAAGCCCAGGTTGTATGGATCGCCAGTGAAGATGGCATGTCCACCCGGTTGATGGATTTAGGGTTTGTGCCTGATGAAATTGTCTCCTGTGTTTTAAGCGGCCGCAAAGGCGGCATGAAAGCCTACATGGTGCGCAATGCAGTAATCGGACTGCGTTTCTCCAACGCAGGTGAGATTTTTGTAAGGCCTTTACAGGCAGAAGCTGTTTTATAATGTTTTAAAAATGAACCTGCACCCTAAATCCCGTCCTTTCATAATAAACAATAAGGCTTTTATTATGGAGAATTAAGGATGGATCAAAAACGAATTGCAGTCGCTTTGGCCGGCAATCCTAATGTGGGAAAAAGCACCATATTTAATGGGCTGACTGGTTTGCGGCAGCATACAGGAAACTGGCCAGGTGTAACGGTTACTACTGCCCAGGGCACTTTTACAGCCGGGGAGCAGGAATATCTTTTGGTGGATCTGCCGGGGACCTATTCTCTGGCAGCCCACTCAGAAGATGAGGTGGTTGCCAGAGATTTTCTTTGCTCTGGCATCGCCTCAGTTATTCTTCTGGTCTGCGATGCCACCTGCCTGGAGCGGGGGCTTCACTTTTTAAAGCAGACGCTGGAAATAGAGCAGGTAAAAGTTCAGGGAGTCCCTGTGGTGCTTTGCGTGAACCTTTGCGACGAGGCAGGCAGAAAAGGAATTCTTATTGATTATCAGCTGCTGCAGGATGTACTTCAAATTCCTGTAGTTCCCTGCTGCGCCAGGTCAGCAGATGACATTCAGAAAATCAAGGATACTATACATCAGGCGGCCGGCCAGCAGATGCACTATGACTGCCTGGACTTTTGTCCTAAAAAGCTGGCCCAGGAAACTGTCACATACACAAAAACCAACTACAGACAAAGGGAGGAATTTCTGGACCGTATTTTAACCGGCCCTTACACCGGCTCCCTGATTATGGTACTTATGCTGCTGGGAGTTTTCTGGCTGTCTATGGCTGGAGCTAATTACCCTTCACAGTTTCTCTGGAACTGCCTGTTCTGGCTGGAGGAGCGGCTGGCAGATGCCATGACTGCCGCCGGATCGCCTCAGTGGTTGATTTCATCGCTGGTTTATGGAGTATACAGGGTCCTGGCCTGGGTGATTTCTGTTATGCTGCCTCCTATGGCTATTTTTTTTCCTTTATTTACACTATTGGAAGATCTGGGATATCTTCCGCGAGTGGCGTTTAACATGGACCGGTCCTTTCAAAAATGTAAGGCCTGCGGGAAGCAATGTCTCACTATGGCTATGGGACTTGGATGCAATGCAGCCGGAGTAGTAGGATGCCGGATTATTGATTCTCCCAGGGAACGGCTGATTGCTATACTGACCAACTCTCTGGTTCCCTGCAACGGCCGCCTTCCTACCCTTGTAACCTTAATTACAATATTTTTTGTGGCCCAAATATCCAACCCTGCAGCCGGATCATTTTTATCGGCTATTATGCTGACCTTAACTATTCTGTTAGGTGTGGCGGCTACTTTAGGAGCTTCCTGGATTTTGTCCCACACCCTTTTAAAGGGAATCCCTTCCTCCTTTACTTTAGAGCTTCCCCCCTACAGACATCCTGAAATCAAGAAGGTGATTATCCGGTCTATTTTTGACAGGACCCTCTTTGTACTTGGAAGGGCTGTGGCTGTAGCCGCTCCTGCAGGACTGATTATTTGGATTTTAGCAAATATTGCTTATACCGGGCCTGGCGCCGGCTGGTTTGCCTCAGCGGCTCAGACAGACGCCCCTTCCCTTTTAACCTTATTTACCGGCTTCCTGGACCCCTTAGGAAATCTTATGGGTATGGATGGAACCATACTTGCCGCTTTTATTCTGGGATTTCCGGCAAATGAGATTGTGATTCCTATTATTTTAATGGCTTACCTTCAAACCGGTATGTTGACGGAAATGACCAGCACTGCTGACTTGGGACTGCTGCTTGCCAGTCAGGGCTGGACCTGGGTAACAGCCTTATGCATGATGATTTTCTGCCTGTTTCACTGGCCCTGCTCCACTACATGCCTGACAATAAAAAAGGAGACAGGAAGCCTTAAATGGACGGCTGCCGCCATCCTGCTTCCCACTCTCCTGGGCACATTGCTATGTATTCTTATAGCTGCAATATTTTAAATTTTAGGATAAATTACATCAATTCAGATTTTCCGGCTTAGGGCGCATTTTGCGCCCTGCCGGAATTTTATTTTTTTATTTCACTCGTCCCTCGTTCCATAAAAAACTGCGGGAAACCCGAACTCCGCTATTGCTTCGTTTGGGTAGCAAATAGTTTCGCGCTTTGGCGCTCAACTATTTTTTATTTTTCATAATTTTCCCTGAAAAAAGCAATTTCTTTTGCATACCCCGGCAGCTGGTTAGGGGTTTCCAATTCAAAGGGAAGGGATCTAAGGGCAGGGTGATTTACCACCCGCACTAAGGCTTCAGCCCCAATATGCCCTTCTCCGATTCTGGCATGTCTGTCCTTATGAGCTCCTAGCGGATTCTGGCTGTCATTTAAATGAATTGCCTTCAGCCGTTTCAGCCCGATTACCTGGTCAAATTCTGTCAGCACTTCATCCAGATGGTTTACAATGTCATAGCCTCCGTCCCACACATGGCAGGTGTCCAGACATACCCCCATTTTATCAGATAATTCCACACGGTCCAGAATCTCTCTAAGCTCTTCAAAGCTTCGCCCTACCTCGCTGCCCTTTCCCGACATGGTTTCCAGCAGCACAGTAGTAGTCTGATTCGGCTTTAAGATTTTATTTAACATTTCTGCTATATACATAATACCTGTTTCCGCGCCCTGCTTCACGTGACTTCCAGGATGAAAATTATAAAAATTCCCTGGAGTATATTCCATTCTTGCCAAATCGTCCTCCATAGTTTCTCTGGCAAAGTTCCGCAGGCCTTCATCTGCCGCGCAGGCGTTTAGCGTGTAAGGAGCATGAGCCACAATCACTCCTATGCCCGTCTCCTCTTTTTGCTCCAAAAATCCTTTTACATCCTCAGAATTAATAGCTTTTGCCTTGGCCCCTCTGGGATTTCTGGTAAAGAACTGGAATGTATTTGCATTGATTTCCACCGCCATCTTTCCCATGGCTCTGTAGCCTTTGGAAGATGACAGGTGGCATCCGATTTTTAACATATCATTTCCTCCATCTTTTAGGATTCACCATTCTAATTGCAAGCAAAATTAATATAACAGCTGCCGCCAGCTGGACTGCCATGCTAATCCAGATCCAGTAGTCTGTAATGATTGAAGCCTGATGTCCTCCGAACCAATTTTCAATGGGATGCTCCGCAGGACTTAGCTGCTTACTAATTGTTATAAAAAATGTTACGGCTGGGTTTGCCAGCAAAAGATAAATAAAACCGCCGCTGCCTATCTCAGCCTGAGCAGCTTGAATGCCTGTATATGTGGCGGCCTCCATTCTGCTTAAAGAAGCTGCAAATTCATTTGCCGCATAAGTGCCTGCCACAACCACCGCCATAATTCCATAAGCAGCTACTGTAGACACTGTAGACTTTTTAAAGCCGGCAGAACAGCAGATTCCAATGCTGCCGGCAAATAAGGCAGAAACCAGGTAGCACATCATCAGCATACCAATATCTTTCCAGCGTATTCCCCCATAAACAAATACTAAAGCCATTACGGGAAAGCTGGAAACAATAATAAGAAATAAGGAAGTGCAGGCAGCCGCCAGCTTCCCCTGCACAATTTTCTCCGGCGTCAGTCCGGTAGTCAGCATAATATCCAGAGTTTTTCTTTCTCTCTCACTGCTGATTGTAGAGGAGGTCAGGGCCGGCATAATTAAAATTAAAAGCACAAATTCCAGGGAGGCCACGAAACCATATAAATCCAGAAAGGCTGTATACTGTATATCAGCAGTAACCTTTACCTGCTCCACATTAGAATACATGCTTAAAAGAGCTACTAAAGCCAGCAGGCCGTTAAATATGACAATAATCAGGGGCAGTCTGATGGTTCTCACCGCTGCCTTTGTCTCTCTTTTATAAATCGGATTCATATTCAAATTTCATCACCGTCCTTTCCTCCCCATTATCTGTAATCTCAATAAACAAAGATTCCAGGCTTCCTTTCTCCCTGGCAAAACTGCGCACATGAATATCTGCATCCACCATTCTCTGAAGCAGCTGGGCCTCATCCTGCTCGTCTCCTGTGAAGCGCACCACCAAATCTTTACCGTTTATAGATATGGTTTTCACATAAGGATGGCTTTTTAACAGACTTACAGCCTTTTCCTGATCATTGCCAAATAAAGAAATCATAAGAGGGTTGGAATGGCTTACCCGGCTGAGAGTATCGTTAATATTTCCGCTGAGCACTATTTTTCCCTGATCTATAATTCCAATATCTGTGCAGAATTCTGAGAGCTCTGAAAGCACATGAGAACTAATGATAATGGTTTTGCCTAACTCCTGCAATTCCATTAAGTTTTCCTTAAACTCGTATCTGGTTCTGGGGTCCAAACCGGAAGAAGGCTCATCCAATATTAATATAGGCGGGTTATGAATCAACGCCCTGGCCAGACATAATCTCTGCTGCATTCCCCTGGACAGGCCGTCTACATAAAATTCCATTTTATCTTCTAAACCTACCTGCTCCAGCAGAATTGCACACCGCTTTCTGGCTGTCAGCCCCTCCAATCCGTAGCATGAAGCAAAAAATTCCATATATTCGCTGACTTTTAAATTGTCATAAACGCCAAAGGAGTCTGGCACATAACCGATTTTTTCCTTCCAGCTTTTGCTCATCACACTGACTTTTTCGTCATTCCAAAATATCTGACCGCTGTCAGCTGTCAGCAAACCCACTAAAATCTTCATAGTAGTAGTTTTCCCGGCTCCATTAGGCCCGATAAAACCAAACAGCGCTCCCTCCCGCACTTCCAGGTCCAGGTGGTTTAGAGCCTGATATTTACCGTATACCTTCACCAGGTCCTTAATTTTCAGCATCACTTTTCCCTCCCTGTTACCATAGGCATAGGAAGCACCAGCTCCCAGTTGGATTCAATAGCCTGGGCGCAAATATATTTCACATTCAGCGTATTTCCCGGGGACAGGTAGGGCTTTAGCTCATCAACTGTAAAGGAAACCTTATCCTGATCCATTTTGTCATAGCTGCCTGTATTATAATTATAAAAATACATTGCTCCCTGGAATAATCTTACTGCTCCTAACAGCTCGCTTCCCCAAAGCTCAGGGGAAACCTGCTGAAATGTGATTTCTTCCACCTCCAGATCATTTCCAAGAGAATATTCTAATGTAACGGAATCCGTTCCATATGTGGAATTTCTTGTGGAATCGTAACTGCCTTTTAACGCCACAGGCTTCTTCATTATTCCCGACCTGTACACGTCCCCGTCCATATTGTCGTTATACACCTCTATTGCAGAAGTAAACATGGTAAGGCCGTATGCCTCATATTCCTTTTCTCCAATAAACTGCCGGCCTGTATCCTGGTTAAATCCAATGACTCTGGCCTCTCTTCTGTAGCCTTCCAAACTGTTATCCATATAAAAAGCTAGAAGATTTGTTCTTTCTACAGATTTCAAATAATCCTTATTTTGAATATCTGCCTTTTCATATTCTGTAAGGCCTGTATCCGCTGCCGCCGTAATATGAGAGTTTCCTAAAGGCGTGTTGTAAACAGGATAATCAGAAAGCTGAATACTTTCTCCGGCATCCAACTCTCCCACTACAATTAAGTGGCCAAAAAGCAGGACCGCCACATCCTCCAGACGGAAGTTAAACTGATTTGTAATAGTTCCTGTTACCTTGCCGTCAAAATACTGAATCTCTCCTGTTATGCCTGCAGACTCTGTATTTTCATAGCTTTTTCTCAGCTGAAAATAATGCGGTTCAAAGGCCACAGCGTCCTGGAAAGAGATCTTCAGCTTATCAGGCTGATTTTGTATTCTCATTTTTTCTGTTGCATGTTCTGTAAACTGCGGTATTGACATATAGTCATATCTGGCGCTTCTGGTAATAGGACGCACGGAATAATCCGGTACAAACTCCACCTCATATGGCCTGCTGTAAGGATTGCGCACATTCATATAGCTGTTATCTACTATTGTATCCTCAGACACATCCATAATTGTAGCATAGGTTAGAAAGGTTCTCCGGAACCTGGTTCCTATACCCATTACATATATTAAAGCTGTAAAATTAAGAACCAGGAGAATAACTCCGCCCCAATAGTACTGCCTTTTCTCCCTTTTTCTCAAAAACCAGTAAAGGCCAGGGCCTGCCAGAAAAATATACAGTATAATAATCATCAGATACACTGACACTTTAGGCAGTCTGCTTACATTTCCGCTGTTAATTACCTCCTGCACAGACCAGAATTCCTGAGAGCTGCCGCCGTAAAAATAATCTGTCAGCTGCAGCAGCCTGTCCTCCCCTAAAAGATTGGTAAACAAACTGTCCACAAAGGAAGGTTCTTCTTCACCGTAGCTGCTGATATCTGTAAAATCAAAGGCAGCTACTGCAATAATTCCCTTTTCCTTGGGGGCTGACTGAAAAAGGGGAAATCCTTCGTCCGCCATCAGAATGCTGGAGCCGTGCATAGGAATTTCCACACATGTAATATTTAAAATGGAATCCGCCACATTTTCCTCTGAATCTTCCTTCATCTGCACTTCCATCATTTGAGGCGCCCCATAGTTGTCATCCAAAAGCTCAGGAGCAAAGCGGCCCAGGGTATCCTCCACCCGCTCTCCAGTTCCCATAATCAAAACTCCGCCGTCTCTGACCCAATCCATAATGGCCTTTGTCTGCTGCTCTGTCAGATCTCTCAGCCTGTAATTCGTCACAATCAGTACGTCCAGCATATCCAAACCCTTTGTAGTATTTGGAAAGCTTTCTGTCTCCATAGGAAGCAGCTTTGTTTTTAAGGCGCTGTAATTTACCCCCACGCCATCTAAATACTGCAAAGCCTCCGGCGTATCGCACAAAGCCCCGATAAACAGCTCCGGCACCTCTTTGCTTACATTCATTTTTAAACGTTTTGTCCCAATTTGTTTATTCTGGCCATCATATAAAGAAACAAATACCTGGTCAGACCCATTTCCAAAGGGAATCATATATTGTGTACTCAGCTTCTCCTTAGCATTTACCGCTGCCGGATATTCATAAGAGTACACCTGATAATCAGCTTCCATTGTAGTCACAGTTACTGTACCCTGAAAAGGCTGTTCCTGCGTATTGTCTATTATCACGTTTACAGGCACATATCTTCCGCCTTTTCCAGTGTCGTTTACTCCATAAGTAACATCAAAAGAAACCGGCCCGTAAATCGGACTGGCTTCCTCCGCTATCATATAAACACTTTCTGAAGTTTTTTCCTGGTCAGCTAAGGCTGTAGCAGGAACAGCGGCAAATATAACCGCCGCCAAGATAAAACCGGCTTTCTTTAAATTATTTCTGAATCTGGACATCATCATTTTCATCCAATCTTCCCAAAGTTTTCTTTGTTAATATCAAAATTTACTCTAAGGCAAATTGTAAATACAGTTCCTTCCATGTCGCTGGAAACATCAATGGTGCCGCCGTGCATATCTACAATATTCTTTGCAATAGCCAGGCCTAAGCCTGTCCCTCCTGTGTTGGTGGATCTGGAATGCTCCACTCTGTAAAACTTATTAAAAATCAAAGGCAGCTCTTCCTCTGGAATCACATATCCGTAATTAATTACAGAAACAGTCACTACCTCCTCCTCAGCATAAATCTTTACCAACACTCTTTTTCCGTCAGCGCCGTATTTAATGGCGTTATTAATCAAATTGTCAAACAGGCGGGCAAGCAGATTTCCGTCAGCCATAATGGTTTTTGCAGGTACGTTGGACTGCAGCTCATAAGACAAATTCTTATCTGCAAAACTAGGGTAAAATTCCTCTAAAAGCTGACTTAACAGCTTAATAATGTCTACCTTAGCTATTTTCATGGAAATCTTTCCGTAATTCAGCTTTGTAAAGCCAAACAAATCTTCAATAAGCTTTTCCAGACGTTTGGCCTTTGTATATGCAATATCAATATATTTGTGCTGCATCTCAGCAGGCAGCTGCACTTTTCCGGAAAGCAGCTCCAAATAACCAATAATAGAGGTAAGAGGCGTTCTCAGGTCGTGGGCCACATTTGTAATCAGCTCGTTTTTCGTCCTTTCTGCCTCCCTCTCCTTATCCATCAGCTCCCTGATTTCTCCCACCATCTTGTTTAAATTTTCTGCCATGCCGGAAAACTCGTCGTCCCCTACCACCTCCACAAAGGTGTTCAGATCTCCCTCCGACACCTTTCTGATGGCTTCTGACAAAGCCTCAATATACCGGATAGAACGCTCCTGCAGCATTAAAAAAGAGACGGAAAATATGAGAATGCCTAATATTACATATAGAAGCACCATAACTGTCCCTGACTCTGCCATCATCTCCAAAAAAGGGTTAGAGCCTCCCCTGGATATTAGATATTCAGCCAAAGTAGACAGATTCGTTACCAGGAAAACAAGAATCAGGCAGGTTACTGCCCCGCTGAATACAATGTTTGTAACAATCCGTCCATAATATTTTCTGCTCAGGTTACTTTTCAATTTTGTATCCTACCCCCCAGACTGTTGTAATAATTTTATTTTGTCTGGTATCCTCCTTCATCTTGCCTCTAAGACGTCTGATATGTACCATAACCGTATTATTGGCTTCATAAACTTTTTCGTTCCACACACGCTCAAATATTTCATCTGTGCTGAACACCTTTCCCGGGTTGGAAGCCAAAAGGTAAAGAATATCAAACTCAATAGGAGTCAGTTTAATTTCCTCATCATACACTATAACCTTATGATTATCTTTATTGATCACTAAACCTTTAATAATAATTTCATTTTTTTCATTTTCCCTGGCGCTGCTGTTAGGGTTTAACTGAGTGTAGCGACGCAGCTGTGATTTTACTCTGGCAGTCAGCTCTAAAGGATTAAACGGCTTTGCCACATAGTCGTCAGCCCCGATGCCTAAGCCCATAATCTTATCTAAATCTGTGGACTTTGCGCTTAGCATAATAATAGGAATATTATTTGTCTCCCTAATCTTCCGGCACATATCCATTCCGTCCATTCCCGGCATCATAATGTCCAAAAGTACCAGATGAACCTTCTCTTTATTCAATATACTAAAGCCCTCCTGGGCATTATTTGCCTTAAAAACTTTATACCCGTCGCTGACTAAATAAATTTCCACCAGCTCTGCAATCTCATTCTCATCATCAACTACCAGAATATTAGTGTCTGCCATGAGTTTCCTCCTTCATTATAAACAAACTTTACTTTTTCCATTATATCATGTCTCTCTCTGCTTCGCCTTAAATTTATCTTAAAAATATATGGCAATTTTTCCAGATCATTACGGATAAACCAAATTCAGCCCTTTTCATACTGGTGGTATATTGTTTACACAGCTAATACGCCGTGGTAATATAAATAATAACCAGAAAGAACTGTCAGAAAACTGAAGGAAAGGAAACTGTTAATAATGAAACCAGAATTTACTATGCAGCATATTGGAATTAATGGAAAGGACAGACAGGAAGCAGTAGAAATCGTCACGCTATTTTCCAGTATTTTTGATTTAGAATTAAGAACAGAAAAGAAAGGCTCTCCATTTGCCGGCGCCTGTATTGAGGCCATGGCAGGCAACGGCCCCGGAACCCATGGGCACATTGCGTTTTATCCCCCTGATATGGAAGCGGCTATTAAATATTTGGAGGATAAGGGGGTTCCAGTAAACCATGGGTCTGCCAAGAGAAATGAGGACGGTTCCATTTATGTTATTTATCTTCAAAATGAAATCGCCGGATTTGCAATTCAGTTAATTAATAAGTAAACTTTTTCTTGATTCTTATAAAAATTCTTTCAATAGAATACGCTACTATAAACACAAGCAAAATAGCTGTGCCGGCCGTGCCGTAATTATAGCCCTGCAAGCTGTTGGAAATCACATAGCCAATGCCTCCGGCCCCCACCATTCCAAGAATTGCGCACTCAGAAAAGTTGGTTTCCAGGCGCATTCCCGCCCATGCAACAATCTGAGAAAAAGCGGCCGGCAAAATTGTATTTGTAAAAATACTAAGGCGGCTGGTGCCTGTAACTTCCAGGGCTTCAATTGTTTCACTTGAAATACTTTCAAAGCTCTGGGCAAATGATTTTGTAAAAAATGCAGTTGTGTGAACACAAAGTCCCGCTACTCCCGCCTCTGGTCCCATGCCTAAACATACCAGCATAAGAAGTACCCACACAGGGGTTGGCACCGCCCTGAGGAAGGTAAAAAAAGACTGGGTAATTACAGACAGAACGGGAATCCCAAATACATTTCGCGCCGCCAGCATTCCAAACAAAATTCCTAAAACTAAGCTGTATAATAAAGACAATACTGCAATGGATATTGTCTCTATTAAAGAAGAAAATACCAGGTCTATATGGGAGATATTTAGATGCGCCAAATACCAAAATACTTTTCCCACCTCAGGAATGCGGGATATCATTTTTCCCCAGTCAATTTCCAGATAAATCAGACTTAAAATTGATAAGGCCCCAACAGAAATAAGAAAAATAGGGATTACTTGGTTTCTCTGCCTGCATTTTACCGGAATCCTGGTAACATTTTTTGTTTTAGCCGGTTTCAATTCCAGGTTCACGGCAAGTTCATTATAATTTACATTCATTTTAACAGCTCCCTTCTCAGCCTGCCGGTAATCTGATCAACTACAATTACCATAAGGGCAATTAACAGGATAATACTAAAGGCAATGTCATACTGAAAACCTTTTATGTAGGAAAACAAAGTTAAGCCCACGCCTCCGCCTCCAACCATTCCCACAATTGTAGAAGCGCGAATATTAATTTCCACACAGTAAAGAAACCAGGACAAAAAACCGCTGAGGCAGGAGGGAAGAATTGCCTGCCACACTCTTTGGGGAAAGGTTGCGCCTACTGCCAGCAAGCTTTCTACACAGTCCTGGGACACATCCTCCATAGTTTCCACAAATGCGCGGACCATAAAAGCAAAGCTGGTAATAAATAAAGCTACAAAGCCTACTCCCGTACCAATTCCCAGAGAAGAAAATAGTATAAAGGCCCATACTAAAGCAGGTATATTTCTAAGAAAGGTGGCAGATCCCCGGACGAATTTCGCCGCCTTAGGAAAGGGAGAAACCTTCTCACTGCCAAATAGGGACACAAAGAATGCCAGAACAGCAGCTACTGTGGTGGCTGACATAGCCAGGGCCAACGTTACCAGCACACTGGAGAGTATTCCTGGTATTCTGCTTGATTTAGGCAGGGCGGGAGGCAAAAAATCCTGTGTAATAAATTCCCAGAAGGCATCCCCGTTTGCTATTAATGTCATTATATTAAAATTTGTAAGAAAGCTGCATATCATAAACAAAATCACAGCAGCAGCCAAAAATCCAGTGTACAGTTTTCTTAAATCATGCGCAATCAGCGGTATCCGTCTTGTCACCACCTTCTCCTCCAATCATTAAATTTCCCTTGGCAGTTCCATATATTCTTTCTATCATCTCATCATTTAACTGATGGGGAGGGCCGTCAAAAACAATTTCTCCTTTTGACAATCCAATAATACGGGTGGAATATTTTAAGGCCACATCCAGCTGATGCAGATTAACAATACAGGCAATATTTCTTTTTTGCGTCATATTATGAAGCAGCTCCATAATTGTTTTTGCGCTGGATGGATCTAATGAGGCAATAGGCTCATCGCACAAAAGCAATTTAGGATTCTGCATAATTGCGCGGGCAATTCCCACCCTCTGTTTTTGTCCTCCAGATAAATCAGAAGCTCTGTTGTAGCAAAACGATTCCAGCCCCAGCTCCTTCAGCAAATTTAATGCTTCTCTTTTTTCCGCTTCGCTGTACATTCCAAGCACGCCTTTTAATCCGTTCATATATCCCAGTCTTCCGTGAAGCACATTCTGCAGCACAGATAAGCTGTATACTAAATTATAGTTCTGAAAAATCATGCCCACCTTGCGCCGCTGCTCCCGCAGCTTTCTGCCGTGCTGATCAGATACAGTATGGCCGTCCAGCCATACTGTGCCGCTGGTAATGGGAATCAGTCGGTTAACAGCACGCAGAAGTGTAGATTTTCCTGAGCCTGACGGACCAATAACAGAGATAAATTCACCTTCCATTACTTCCAGGGAAACCTCTTTTAACGCATGTACCCCGTTTGGATAATATTTAGATACTCCATTAAATTTTAAAATAGGCTTCATAATTTTTCTCCTGTATTTAGAATTCATTAATAATCTTGTTTAACTGAATAATTTCCTCATAATCGCTCATATCGCACTGAACAAAACGGGCCCCTGCCACTTTAATAACATCAGTAAAGTAGGCCTCATTATCATAGGCTGTAAGAAACTGAACCAGCTTGTCACGTGTTTCCTGGCTTACATGTTCGCCTACCACCATACCTTCTGCCGGTATAGCTCCAGACTGGTGGATAATCTTTACATCGCCTTCGCCTGCATTGCCGTGAGCTATTTCTGAGGCCAGAATCTGATCAGAAATAGGAACTATATCTACATCTCCTTTAATAACCGCCTGCAGCCCTGCCTGATGGGAGCCGGAGTAGCTGACAGCCTCAAAGAAATCTCCGTTTGTATGTAAGTTGTCTGAATTCAGTTTATCATCAGGAAAGGCCTGAATAATCTCCGCCGTAGGCACCAGATTTCCGGAAGTAGAATCAGGGTCTACAAATGCCATTGTTTTTCCTTTAATATCTTCAATAGAATTTATCTCGTTATTACTGCTGCTTGTAATCAGCACAGAATGATAAATTGCCTGTTCCTTGTCCCCCTCCGGCGCTTTCATAACAATTGGCTCTAAATTAGCCCGTTCTACCCCTAAAGCCAAAGCCTGAGAGCCCATATATGCCATATCTGCTTTTCCAGTGCGCAGGGCCTCAATTATAGCGTTATAGTCGCTGGCCTGAATTTCCTCTACATCACATCCTAAAAACTGGCTTAAATCTTTTGCAAGGCCGCCCCGGGCATCTGCGCTTTCAGCAGTAGATTCATTGGGAGCATAGGCTATGGTAAATACTCCGTCCTGACCGCCAGGTCCATCTGTGTTAACAGCCTTCTCCTTTTCACTGCATCCGGCAAGGAGCGCTGTCATCATTAATGCAGCAAAAGCAGTTCCCATTATCTTCTTATATTTCATCACAATTCACAATCCTTTCTTTGTACAATAAAATAGGGTTTTTAGGGTTTAATAAATAGATTTCAAGATGATATTAATTGTCTCAGCCGTAATCTCCACCGGGTTATTGTCTGCACGCCCTTTAGTCATTCCTAATTCTGCAAGTCCTGGAAGCTCCTCCTCCTTAACGCCCCAGCCTTTCAGGGAAGCCGGCTGTCCGGAACGAATCAGAAAACTGCTTATGCGTTCTTTCAAATCCTCCCCATCTTTTACTCCTAAAGCCTTTAACAATTCAGGCATTCCGTCTGTGCCGGAAGCATTCATCTGAAACACAGGAGCCAGCAGCATACTTACAGCGGCGCCATGAGGAATTTTGTAGTGCATAGTCAAAGGATAGGAAATGGAATGGCAGGCTGTTGTTTTTGTATTGCTGAATGCCAGCCCTGCCATCATACTGCCCTGAGCCATGGCGTCGCGGCCTTCTGCTTTCCCGGAAAGCAGGGCCTCCATATTGCTCATAATCCTATTTACTGCCCAAAGTGCCAAGGCTTTTGAAACAGCGTTAGTTCCTTTGGCCCAATAGCTTTCTACTCCATGAGCCACTGCATCTAAAGCTGAGGATACAGCCAGCTTTAGGGGCATCCCTTCTGTCATTTCAGGATCAACTAAGGCTGCGTATGCGTAGTTTTCAGGATTTTCTATGGACCGCTTTGCCTCTTTTTCCGGGTCCCAGATAGTAGCCCAGCAAGTAACCTCGCTTCCTGTGCCAGATGTAGTGGGAATCCCAACCCATTTTGTTTTTGGAGATCCAATTTCCTTGTTTTGTATGAATTCTCTTAAAGCCTGTTCACTGCTAATTTCTTTTCCATACAGACAGCACAGGGATTTTCCTACATCCATAATGCTGCCTCCTCCTATGGCAACTACTGCTTCCGGAAAAAAGTCTTTTGTCTCTTTATAAATTTTAAAAAGATGCTTCACCGTAGGATTTGATTCCTGAAAAACTGCCTTTTGTATATGAAAAGACTGATTGGAACTGTGAAGCTGGGAAAAAACATCATATTCAAACACTTTAGTATCCCATCCTAAAATAAGCACCCTGCCGTGTGTAAGCTTCATATCCTGTAAAATCTGAGGCAGACATTTTAAGCATCCCGGCCCCTGAACTGTACGCACCGGATTATAATAATTATTCATTTTACTGCCTCCTCCATTTTCTCTAAGCGGCGGTTAATCTCTAAAATGGCTTCAGGTAAATCTAAAATGGAATCAATTACTATATCTGCTCCTGCCTCCCTGTACCTTTTTGCTGCTTCCTTTTTGCATTTTTCCAGGTTTTCCTGGTCCATATTTTCATATTCCTGTTGGGTAAGTCCCAATAAATTAGAACCCTTTAAAATTCCAATACTCCAGGCTCCCCCATTTTTTCCTTCCATCATATCCAAAGCTGTGTCCCCTACTTTTACCACAGTGCATGGAGGATATACGTTCATCTGACGCATACATTCAAATAACATAAACGGGGTGGGACGGCTTTTCCCTGTTACATCTGGAGTAACTACACAGTCTGCGCTGTACCCCATAGCAGCCGCCTTGGGAATAACCTGCTCCATCATTTGTGAGGTGTAACCAGTAGTAGATCCGATTTTCAGCCCCTGCTTTTTCAGCCCATTTACAGTCTCCACTACCCCTGGAATTGGAGAGCTGTATTCAACTACCACCTGGTACAACGCCTCCTCAAATTGTTCATACAAATTTTCTACATCATCCTCATTCCAGGGACGGCCATATGTCTGCTGCCACTGCCTGTTTCCAGATTCACATGATAACAGCTCCCGGATATGGGCCTTTTTTTCCATTCCCATAGGACCATTAATTTCTTCCCTGGTAAGATGAATGCCGGCTAAGGTAAATATACGGTCAAATACTGTGCCTGGAGCGCTGGAAGCATAATCTACAGTAGTGCCGGCCCAATCAAATACAATTAACTGAACTTTATTGTTCTTTTTTACATTCATAATAATACTCCTCATTTGCTGTTTATTGCTGTTTTTTATTTATATCAAAATTATATACTGCACAAAACAGCAAATTCAATCTGAAAAGCATAAAATGTATGTAAATTATATGTAATAAAGGCCCAGGCAGACGCCTGGACCTTTACATATATTTTATATAATTATAATTCCATGTTTTTTATATTTTTTCTGTACATCCTGAGAAATATTGTTGTCCGTTACCACTGTATCTACTTGAGTATTGGAAAGTACTTTCCTTTTTGAACACTTTCCCAGCTTGCTGGAATCCATAACAGCAATTACCTGCTTCGCTGTTTTTGCAAGTAATTGGATAATTCCGATTTCATTAAAACGAAAATCAGTAAACCCATCATTATAATTTACAGCGTTTATAGACAGGAAAGCAATGTCAGGATAATACTGACTAAATGCCTGCTCACACGTTGTTCCGTAGGTAGACCGCTCTAAGGAATCAATCTCTCCTCCTACAGCAATCAGACGTATATGGCTGCTTTGCATCAAAACATTAATTGCTGCATAATTATTAGTCACAACCGTTATTTTTTTCTCCAATGCAGCCAGCTCCTGAGACAGTATTGTGTTGGTGGTGCCTGAATTCAGGGCTATAACGTCTCCTTCCTTAATAAAGGTTAAGGCTTTTTCACACGCCTCCCGTTTTAAACCGCTGTTTACAATCTCACGTCCTGTAAAATTCAAGAAAGAGGCCATTGACTCTGGCAGGCAGGCGCCGCCGTGTATATATTTTATTAATCCCTGCTGCTCCATAGCCTTTAAATCCCGCCGGACTGTATCTACTGACACATGGAGCAGCTGACTTAATTCACCAACCTTAACCGTGGACTGCAGCTTTAACTGCTGCATAATCAATTCTGCACGTTCTGCATATAACCTCATATTTTCTTTCTCTTCCTGGTTACTATTTTTTATATGCCGGATTTTCCACAGGAATAAACACTCTGTCGTTTACTGTTTCCTGGCCTTCCAGCTGCTGCCTGGCCTTTTCCACAGCCTCCTGGCAAAATTGATCCTGAGAGTTTACGCTTACCTTGCCTCTCCTATCTTCCTTTTCATAGGAACCGTCAGGCTGAAGCAAATGTGCCTTTACGTTGTCCTCCAGCTCTGTTGTTAAAATGTGAATCACTTCCTCTTTCAGACTTTCATCCTCCACAGGGAAAGCAATTTCCACTCTCTTGTCTAAGTTTCTTGGCATCCAGTCTGCGCTTCCCATATAAACCTCTTTGCTGCCGTCGTTTTCAAAATAGAAAATTCTGCTGTGCTCCAGGAAATTGCCTACAATAGACCGAACCTTTATATTTTCGCTTAATCCAGGCACCCCTGCCTTTAAACAGCAGATGCCCCGGATAATCATATCAA
Organism: Lachnoclostridium edouardi; assembly: GCF_900240245.1. GTDB lineage: Bacteria > Bacillota > Clostridia > Lachnospirales > Lachnospiraceae > Lachnoclostridium_A > Lachnoclostridium_A edouardi. The sequence continues at coordinate 2,173,922 of NZ_OESQ01000001.1, read as the reverse complement.
TTTCTACTCCCGCGCAGGAGGCCTCGTAAAGAAAGGCTATTACCTTTTTATCACACAGGGAATTCATTTTGGCAATAATGCGGGCTGGCTTACCGGCTCTTGCGTGGGCAGTTTCTCTGCGTATCAGCTTTAAGAACCGTTCTCTAAGCCATAACGGGGCCACAATCAGCTTATTCCAGCTAAGAGGCTCTGAATAACCGGAAAGCATGTTAAATACTGCCGTGGCGTCCTCCCCAATCTGCGGATGGCATGTCATAATACCGCAGTCTGTATATAATCTGGCTGTGGAATCATTGTAGTTTCCTGTGCCCAGATGTACATAGCGGCGTATACCGTCCTCCTCGCGGCGGACTACTAAAGTAATTTTACTGTGAGTTTTTAAGCCTACCAGTCCGTATATAACGTGGCATCCCGCCTTCTCCAGTTTTCTGGCCCATATAATATTATTCTCCTCGTCAAATCTGGCCTTCAGCTCCACTAAAACAGAAACCTGTTTTCCATTGTCGGCCGCCTCCGCCAAAGCGGCAATAATAGGAGAATTTCCGCTGACCCTGTACAAAGTCTGCTTAATAGCCAGAACCTGAGGATCTCTGGCTGCTGTCTTCACAAAATTTACTACCGGGTCAAAGGTCTGGTAAGGATGGTGAAGGAAAATATCCCCTTTTCTCATATTTGTAAAAATATCGTCCTCATTCATCAAAGCAGGCACCGGCTGAGGCGTATATTTAGACGCTTTTAGGGAGTCAAATCCCTCCAGCCCGTACATTTTCATCAGCACAGTTAAATCTAAGGGGCCTGCAATTTCAAATATATCGCTGCTGCTCATATGCAGCTCCTTTTTCAGGATTTTTAAAAGGCGCTTATCCACCTTTTCTTCAATTTCCAGCCGGATAACTTCTCCCCACTGTCTTTTCTTCAGCTGCTTTTCAATTTCAATCAGCAGATCCTCCGCCTCGTCCTCATCAATGCTGAAGTCTGCATTTCTCATAATTCTAAAGGGATGAGCAGTAATAATATTATAATTGAGGAATAAAGACTGTATATTTCTTTCAATTACCTCCTCCAGCAAAATTACGGCCCGCTCTTCTCCTTCTTCTCTCGGCAGCTCTACAATTCGAGGAAGCACGCCGGGCACCTGAACCATGGCAAAATCTATAGTATCATCCTCGTCCTTTTTCTGAACTAAGGCTGCAATATTCAAAGTTTTATTTCTCACCAGGGGAAAAGGTCTGGAGGAATCTACGGCCATAGGCGTAAGTACAGGATATACATTTTCTTTAAAATATTTATCTACAAATTCTCCGTCCTTTTTATCCAGATTTTCATGGCTGGTAATCACTAACAGCCCGTTCTGCTTTAATGCAGGAAGAAGAGAGCGATTATAGGTAGAATACTGCAGGCCTACTAGCTCGTGGGTTTTCACTGCAATTTTCTCCAGCTGCTCCCCAGGCTTTAACCCTGCAATATCCGCCTTATTATATTTGGCGTGAACCATATCCTTTAAAGAAGCCACACGAACCATGAAAAATTCATCCAGATTAGAAGCTGTAATGCTGAGGAATTTTAATCTTTCAAATAAAGGCAGGGTTTTATCTCTGGCTTCGCTGAGAACTCGATAATTGAATTCCAGCCAGCTTAATTCTCTATTTACATAATTTTCCGGTTCTAAATACTTTTCATCTATATCTGCCATTGTTTACACCCTCCTTTTCTGCTTTAACACAGGCCGTACTCCGTAAATTTCCTCAAAGAAATCTACCTTCTGCTCAAATGCCAGCCTTTCTAAAGTAATGTCCCCGTCATAGGCTGTTGTAACAATCAGTTCATTTTCTTTCAGCTGCACTTTGCTGTCCCACAGCTTTTGATTGTGGCTTCTGTCCATGGAATTAGCCAGCCTGAGAATTGCTACCAGCTTAGCAATTAACATCATATTTTCCCTGGCCTCCTCATATTGGAAAGGCTTCAGATTGTATTTTACAGTGTTGGCGATTACCTCCCGCTCTTCATGGGATAATCCTATAATTTCCGTGGACATAATAATATTATAAGCGCACTCGCTGGTATCTCTCATGCTGATAAACTTTCCGCATGAGTGAAGATTTACTGCAATTTGCAGCAGCAGCCGTTCTCTTTTTCCAAGGCCATGGAATTTCTTCATGCTGTCAAATATTGCCAGCGCATATTTTTCCAAAGCCTGATTGTGGCTGATGTGGCATTTATATCTTTTTGCCATGTTTCTGGCTGTGGCGATAATATCATCTGAAAAATTGTGGCCGAATTTAGCTAAATTTTTTTCCTCTCCATACTCTGCCGCCATTCCGTCGCACATTTGGATTCCTGGAATCCAGAAGGTTTCAGCTCCTGTCAGCTCCATCACCCGTTTGTAAATCAAGGTGCTGGGCAGCATAAGAGCCGCATATTCCTTATTTACTCCAAAGGCGTCCTCAATATCATCCAGGCCCATAGAGGACAGTTTTTTGTAAAATTCCATAAATGTGCTTGCGGAAATAAAGCTTTTGTCCCTGTCAGGGCTCATCCAAACAGCCAGATGGCGGATATATTTGCCTGTTCCAATAAGGTTTTTAATAGTCCTGTCTTTTAAATACATTTTTCTGAAGGTAAACAGCTCGTTATCTACCATTTCCTCCAAAATTGCCAGTCTGGTTTCCTCTGCGGCCTGTACTCCTGATAATGTTTCATAAAGGCGCAGAGCGCCTAACCCCAGATTTTGTGTGGACACTAAGGCGTCCTTATCAAATAAGGACATCTGCATACTTCCGGAGCTGACTTCCACAATGGCAGTGGCCTTCTGAATCATTTTATTAAAATCTGCTTCTTTCTCCGCAATAGCTTTATAGCTTAAAAGGCGCTGCTCCGAGTTGCTGATCAGCTTAACATCCAGACCAGTTCTTACCTTAATCTGATCTAAAATAATCTGATTGTTTTTAGCCTCCCGCATAGCGCTGGTGGCATATGCCCTGTAATCGTCTACATGATATGAATTCATAATTTCTGCAAAGTTCTTTAAAACCCTGCACATTTCGTCTACCATGGTATAGCTGATTTTCTCATCGCTGAAAGCATCTCTGCCTAATGGGATCATATGACGCAGCTGGTCAATACAGCGGGCCTGGTTTTTCCCCGCCAGTTCATAGATGCCCATTTCCAGCTCAAAGGAACCTATATCTATAGCTGCAAATGTTTTAATAGCCACAAATATCCCTCCTGACTTTTAATTTCCGTCGGTGTTTCCCAACAGATATGTAATAAACTGAGAGGCAGTCCGCCCGGAAAGTCCTCCGTGGCTTAACTCCCATTTGTTTGCTTCTAAAAGAAGCTCCTCCTCCGGCATAATTACTTTATACTTGTCAGCCAGAACCTTTACAATATTCTGGAATTCCTTCTTATTGGGAGCGCCGTAGTATATCGTAACTCCAAACCGGGCCACCAGGGACAGCTTCTCCTGGACAGTGTCGTTAATGTGCACGTCGTCATCCAGGGTCCGTTTGTCTTTAAAGCTTTCTCTCACCAAGTGGCGTCTGTTAGAGGTGGCATAGATCAGCACATTAGCCGGCTTTTTACCTAATCCTCCCTCAATAATAGCTTTCAAGTACTTGTATTCCAGCTCTGTCTCTTCAAATGACAAATCATCCATATAAATAATGAACTTATAGTTTCTGTCTTTAATCTGCTCTATAATATCTGAAAGACACTGAAATTGATGTTTATACACTTCAATAATTCTAAGTCCCTTGTCATAATATTCATTTAAAACAGCTTTCACGCTGGAGGATTTTCCAGTACCTGCGTCCCCGTAAAGGAGCACATTGTTGGCGGCTTTTCCGTCCACAAAGGCCTGAGTATTATCTATAAGTTTTTTCTTCTGAAGCTCATATCCCACCAGATCGTTCAGGTAAATATGCTCAATATTTACAATCGGCTCAATTTCTACTTTTTCTTTTTTCTCAATTACACGGAAGGCCTTATTCAGCCCAAACTTGCCTACGCCAAATTCTTTATAAAAATCAGTGATCATGCGGTGAAACTCTTCTACTGTTTCTGCATGTTCTAAGGACACGGCCAGTTCTACCAGACGGTCTCTGATTCGCTTATTAAACATGCGGCTGCTTCCGTTGGCAGCCTTGTAGTTTTTTAGCTCCTTCCACAGCTGAGAATCAGGGCCGCTAATCTGGTCCAGGCAGCTGATATCGCAGTCAAACAGCTCCTTAATCAGGGTAAAATCTCTTTTTACCAGCACATTCAGGCTTCCCTCTGCCTCCCCCACAATTTCACAGGAGGTGCTGTATGCATTTTCATTGTCTGCCAGACATAAAGCTAAAAAGCAGTGCCACAGGTTTCCTTCCAAACCATAGGCCACTGCCAGCTCCAGCAGACGATGGGCGCAGCTGTAAGCCGTCTCTGCCGCCTGGTCCATGTTCTCCTCAGTTAGCAGCTTTGCCATATCGTCAAAAAGTTTTTGATTTTTTAATTTTCTATAGATTACAAATTGCTTGGTATTCATATTTTTTCTCTCTTTTCTTAATAGTTTCCAAGAATTCTCATATTTACGGCTTCCTCTTCAATGCCTTTTAAGGCGTTGTTTACAGCCGAATCCCCCAGGTTTCCTTCCACATCCACAAAAAATCTATACTCCCAGTTTTTATCTTTTACAGGCCTGGATTCAATCATTACCATGTTAACATTATTGTAAATAAAATTGCTCAGTATATTGTACAAAGATCCGCTTTTATGAGGAAGCTCAAAACAAATACTTACCTTATCTGCAGTTTTCTTGTATATAGGCTGCCTGGATACAATAATAAATCTGGTAGTGTTTTCTTTATTATAGTTTACAGAGCTTTGCAGCACCTTTAAGCCGTAAAGACGGCCGGCAATTTCGCTGGCTACTGCCGCCTGAGTTTTATCTCCCTCCTCAATTACCTTTTTCGCAGCCACCGCCGTATTTTCCACGCTGATTTTCTTCCAATCCGGATGGCTGTCTAAATATTCAGAACACTGCATCAGCCCCTGAGGATGGGAAAATACTGTTTTTATTTCCTCCAGGCTGGCGTCAGGTAAACCTAAAAGCGCATGTTTTACAGGAAGAAATGTTTCCGCCACAATGTAATTATGATATTCCATTAAAAGATCATAATTATCCTCCACCACGCCTGCAGAAGAATTTTCAATAGGCAGCACCCCATAATCGGCGCGGCCCTTTTCCACCTCTTCCATAGCTGCCTCCCACGTTTTTACATGGTAAGCATCTACATTATCCCCAAAATACTGGAGCGCAGCCCCATGGCTGTACGCCCCTTCAATTCCCTGGTATACTACCCGGACCCCTGCTTTAGGCAGGCTGTCCACCGCTTTAAAATGCAGCTGCATATCCTGACCATTTTCCGCCAGAAGTCTGTACTGCAGCCTGCGGCTCACAGTCATCAGCTGCCTGAACATTTCCTCGGCGCCCTGTTTATTTTCCTCACTTTCAGCCAGTTCTCTTACTGACTTTATTTTCTGGGACTCCCTCTCTTCGTCATATACAGGCTTCCCTGTTTCTATTTTATACTCTGCCACCTGTCTGCAAAGATCCATTCTCTGTTCAAAAAGCCGAACCAGTTCTTTATCTATCTGGTCCAGCTTTTTTCTTATCTCCAGTAAATCCATGGCGTTCCTCCGATTATCTGCATTTTTTATTTTTCAGCCGTAAAGCCTTCTCTTTCCTTTAGCTGCTCCTGTAACATTTCCAGAATCTTATCTCTTGTGTAAGCTCCTGAAAACTTTTTCTGCTCAGCAGTCAGCTCCTTTATGTAAATTGGCTCTCCAAACTGGATAATTACATGTGACGGATGAATAAAAGGAATATGGGCTTCAAATACCTCCGCCGTTCCTGTCATAGCCACAGGAATCACTGCGCAGCCGGCCTTTTCCGCAATTTTCAGACTGCCTTCTTTAAAGGGAAGCATCTCCAAAACAGATTCTGTGCGACTTCTGGTACCCTCGGGAAAAATCCATATGGAAATACCATGCTTCACCTTTTCTATTCCGGTCAAAATGGTTTTCAGCCCTTCTTTCATATTTACTCTGTCCAGAAACAGACAGTTTACGTTGTGCATCCAGTCTTTTAATAAAGGATATCTTAACATCTCCTTTTTAGCTACAAATCCCATTAAACACGGCACTGTCACATAACCTACCAGAATATCAAAATATCCTCTGTGGTTTCCCACAAATAAAACTGCTTTATCCTGGGGAATATTTTCCGCCCCTTTTACTGTGATTTTTACTCCTGCCACAGCTAACAGATATTTGAATACGCTTTTTACAATCCTAAGACTTTGCCAGTCCCTTTTTTCCGGATTCACTTTTCCCACAATCCACTCTGCAATCAGAATCGGAATGCTTAAAATTAAAAATAGTATAACGCTTAATGCCACCAAGATAAATCTTATCATGGATTCAGTCCCCTTTTGCCAGTTTTTTATGTCTTTTCTATTATATAAAACAAGCGGCCAGATTACAAGTCTAGCCGCCTCTCTTTTTTGTTATTTGCTCAAATAAAAGTCCTGTTCCAAACCACAGGGGCGCAAAATCCAAACGGATCAGCCCGTTAATGTTTGTGTGCCTGCCTGTATAATCCCAGGGGCAAATGCCATGGTTTCTTAAAAGCAGTCCCGAGCCATATTCTACAACAAAAATCAGTACCATGTACAGCATTCCATGACGGACGATTTTGTCCTTTTCCTGAAGCACTGCCACCCCTGTCTGAGGATCTCCAATCCATTTGTCTACACCTTTTCCAATAGGCTCTAAAAGAGCGCCCATACCGTAAATCGGAAACATCAGCAGCGAGGTTTTTCCCATCAGCCTCCAGTCACCCGCCATAATTGATTCCACAGATGTAAACATTACTTCCAGACACCAGCCAGTTACTCCACATTTTAAAAAGTTTTGTATAATCTTCATGGTAAATAGTATTTCCCACTCTGCTTTCTGTTTATTCACTAATTCCTGATAATTACAGCAAAGGCGACAGCAGCCGGCTGCCCTGCTCTTTTACCCGAATGAAAATATTTCTGTTATTATACTCTTCCAATGTGATTTCATGGCAGTATTTCAAATCATTTAAGAAAATTTCCTCCAGCTGTTTCGTAGTCTCTTCATCGTAAATAATCGCATTTACCTCAAAGTTCAGCTCAAAGCTTCTGATGTCCATATTGGCAGTGCCGTAGCAGCAAACGCAGCTGTCCGCCATAACGCCTTTCGCGTGGAGAAACCCATTTTCATATTGATAACATCTGGCCCCTGCTTCTAATAAATCCCCTGTGTAAGAATAGGTTGCCCAATATACAAATGGGTGATCTGGCATACAGGGAATCATAAGCCGCACGTCCACGCCAGATCTGGCGGCAATCTGTAATGCCGACAGCACCGCGTCGTCTGGTATAAAATACGGAGTCTGAATGTAAATATGCTTTCTGGCTTTGTGAAACAGCTCTAAATAATTATTTCTGATTTGCTTATATGTTACGTCCGGACCGCTTGTAATAATCTGAATTCCCAATGGTCTTTTTTCCCCGGACAAAATCGGACCTATATTTTCCATTTCCCCGTTATCGTCAAAATATTCTACGTGGAGAAACAAATTTTCTTTCACTGCATAATTCCAGTCCAGGGCAAACCGAATCTGAAGGCTGATAACAGCCCCACCCCTGATTTTTAAGTGGGTATCCCTCCAATATCCAAATTTTTTATCTTTTCCAATATATTCTTTTCCAATATTAAAGCCGCCTACATACCCTGTCTGATTGTCTATTACTACTATTTTTCTGTGATTTCTATAATTTACCCTTAAATTCAGCCTTCCCAGAATTGGAGGGAAAAAAATTCCCACAAAAATTCCCGCCTCCTCCAATTCCTTCCACAAGGCTTTAGGCACAAACCTTCCTCCCATTCCGTCGCACAAAATCCGCACCTCTACCCCCTGTCTGGCCTTATCTTTAAGAATCGGCACCATAGATAGAAAAACTTCATCTTTTTTTATAATATAATATTGAATGTGAATAAACTTTTTTGCCTGCCTTAAACTGTTTCTTAAATCTTCAAACTTTGCCATCCCGTCTGTAAAAATTTCAATTTCGTTATTTACCGTCAAAACTGCCCCTGACGTATCCAGATTATAAAACACCAGCTCTTTATAATCCTTTCCCAGAGTATCCATTTCGTCAATATTGTGGCCTCTCAGAAAATTCTCCTGTCCTCTGGCGGAGATTCTCAGCTTATCCTCCACCTCTTTAATGCGGAACATTTTGCTTTTATTAATATCCTGACAAAAAAGCAGATAAAATAAAAATCCAAAAACAGGGATAAAGTACAGGGCCAGCAGCCATGTCCAAACTGCCTTTGGATCTCGTCTTTGGAAAAACACAATAATAATTGACAATATTAAATTAATAAAAATCAGATGGCTCATCAGCCACTGCCAAACCTTCCAAATACCTATAAACAGCTCTCCCATATTATCACCTTCTGCGGCTAACTGATTCTATTATCAGTATAAACATTTCTTTAAGTTTCATGCGCTGTTTTTTCTGACTATTTCCATTGAAATAACAAAAAAGGAGTAAATTTCCACTCCACCGTCCCACTCTCTCCATGTGTCTTTGCACATATCAATTCAGTGTTTCCATAGAGCTGAAATTTATCTCCTCTCAGCTTTACAGTATTATCTGCATATATTTTACATACCAGACAGTACTATTACTGTCTGCATCGGCCGAACACCCAGGCTGCGTCCCTGCACCGGCCTACTATGTGGTCATCAAACTGGTCTGGCAGAAGCCTCCACTTCCAGTTTAATCCCAGGGTGGAAGGCTCGTTCATTCTGGCCTCTCTCCCCAGGCCTAAATAATCCTGTACAGGCACAATGGCAAGTTTTGCCACGCTGCCTAAGGCTGCTCTTATAAAATCCCAGTGGATTTCCTCTCTAGGCGTATTTTTGTTTCCCAGATACCGAACAGAAAAGTCTCTGTCCCAATCAGGCATAGTATCATACCAGCTACTCAGGGTATCATTATCATGGGTTCCTGTATAAACCACACAATTCTCTTTATATCTATATGGAAGATAAGCGCTCTGCCCGTCAGCGGCAAAGGCAAATTCTAAAACCTTCATTCCCGGAAAACCAGTATCCTCCACCAGCTTCAAAACTGCAGGAGTTAAAAATCCTAAATCCTCGGCAATAATATTTAAGTCGCCTAATTTTTCCTTTATAGCCTGAAAGAATGGAAAACCAGGACCCTTTTCCCATTTTCCGTTTACAGCCGTCTCCTCCCCAAAAGGAATGGAATAATATTCGTCAAATCCTCTGAAATGATCTACGCGCACAACGTCATACATGCGGAAGCTGTAAGCCATTCTCTCTGTCCACCATACATACTCCGTCTTTTTATGGTACTCCCAATTATACAGTGGATTTCCCCACAGCTGTCCCAAAGCGCAGAATCCGTCGGGAGGACATCCTGCCACTGCCACAGGCCTGTTTTTTTCGTCAAACTGAAAGAGTTCTGGGTGAAACCAGCTGTCTGCACTGTCAAAAGCCACGTAAATAGGAATATCTCCAATAATCTTAATCCCCTTTTTGTTGGCGTATGTTTTTAGCTTTTTCCACTGCTCCTGAAATTTCAGCTGCTGAAATTGATAAAATAAAATATCGTTTTCCAGCTCCTTCTCGTATCTGGCCACAGCCCCAGGCTTTCTGTTTCTAATGTCCTCGTCCCATTCAGACCAGCATTTTCCCTGAAAATGGTTTTTCACAGCCATGTAAAAACAATATTCTTCTGTCTCCAGGCTTAAAAGCTCTTTGGAAAGGCTGCCCTGGTTTTTCCATCGTTCAAATGCCAGACGCAGAATACGAAATCTGGAGTAATACATTTTTTCATAGTCCACATACTGAGGGTTGTCCCCAAAGTCCATTGACTGACATTCTTCCTCAGTTAACAGCCCTTCTTCCGCCAAACTGTCCAAATCAATAAAGTATGGGTTGCCTGCAAAGGCGCTGAAGGACTGATAAGGGGAATCCCCGTATCCTGTAGGTCCTAAAGGCAGTATCTGCCAGTAACTTTGGCCGGCGTCACAAAGCCGGTCTACAAATTCATAAGCCTCCTTTGAAAATGACCCTATCCCATAAGGAGAGGGCAGACTGGAAATCGGCAATAATATTCCACATTCCCGCATAATCAGGTCTCCTTTTTTTCTGTTCTCTTCTGTATCTGCACCCTGCGCTCCTCAGCAGGTTGCTGCTTTTTTTCATCATTATTTCCGTCGGAAACAATGTGTATATCCATTTGCTGAAAAGGAATTTCAATTCCCCTTTTATCAAACTCCAGCTTTACACTTTCTGTAATATCCCACAACACTGTCCAGTAGTTATCTGTTTCTGTCCATCCTCTTCCGCCAATCATAACGGCGCTGTCCGCCAGTTCGGACACAAAGGTTTGAATAGGCTCCTCCTGAAGCACCAGGGGATGCGTCCGGTAAATTTTTTCGATCACTTCCTTGGCCTCTTTTAAATCGGCAGAATAACCGATTCCTACAAGCACGTCCACACGGCGGACATTCTGTCCCGTCACATTTGTTAAAGGGGAATTAGAAAGACTGCCGTTGGGAATCACTACTCTTTTGTTATCAGATGTGTGCAGAACTGTATATACCAGACCGATGGCGCTGACCTTTCCCTCCCCATACTGAGAAATAATATAATCTCCTACTTTGAAAGGGCGCATCAGCAAAATCAGCACTCCCCCTGCAAAGTTAGACAGACTTCCCTGAAGGGAAAGTCCTAAGGCCAGTCCGGCAGAACCGAAAAGGGCGATTATAGACGAGGACTTAACGCCTATTTTCTCAGCCGCCATAAAGATAACAATTCCGTAAAGCAGGGCCTGAGCCAGAGAAAGCAAAAACTTTCTCAGGCTCAGTTCCATATCCATCCTCTCAAAAGATCTATCCAACATCTTTCTGATGATTTTTGCAATGCGAAAACCAATAAAAAGAATCAGACCTGCAACCACAAGATGTATTCCAAATTCTGTTATTCCCGGCACCCACCCTTTTACCATCTCAAGCCAAACATTGGGCTGTACCTGCTCTGTCATTTACATATCTCCTTTAAGCTTCCTTAATTTTAGTATTATTCTAAAAGCTGCAGCAGCTCATAAACTCTTTCTTTCGTCAATTCTGCCGCCTTCATACATAGCTCCCACCTCTTCCACCAGCTTGTCCTTTTCTCCAATCCATTTTCTCTCTTCTGCAGTAAGAGCTTCCATGGACTCTTTATCCAGAGTATCCTTTAACTGACTCCACACACTGTTCAAAGCTTCATCCCAGTATGTATACAGCTGCCCGGAGGTTATATTTAATTCTGACTGCGACAGAATATCACTTTTAATAGAATTCTCCAGAACTTCCGCCTGCTTCCTGGTCTCCTCCACATATTTCGCCATATTTTCTCTGGCGCTTACGCTGTAGCTGGAAAAACCGTTTTGCGCCGCCTGATTATATAAGCCGTAAAAGGGAAGCTGCGTCTCCCCGGTTTCTGAGTAATTATAGTATCCCACCCAGCTTAAAAATTCTTCGGGAAGCTCTGCCAAAGGCGCTCCCGGCAAATAAAGAAGCAGCTCCTTAGTTCCCTCAATTCCATTAGGCTCTCTGTAACGATTCAAAATTCCATCCAGTATTTCCTCTGTGTCCGGTTCATTTTCACAGCGGATACTTTGAATTTCCATGGAATATGTATAGTCGTTTACTTTCTCAGGCTGTGCCAGCTGACCTTCAAATACAGATAAATACACTACTCCGTTAGGATATCCGTCCCCAATATCTCCCATGTCGCTGTCCCGGTACACACCAAAAAAGCTGCCGTCCTCATGGATTGTCAATGTTGTGGACCAGGCGCCGGCCCCGCTTCCAAACCAGAACTCCAGGCTGGAGAGGTCACGGAAAGTTACTTGCTCTGCAGCCGCCTTTGTCTCTGGTAAAGCAGCCGTAGTTTCCTCTGCAGTTGTACTCTCTTTTTCCTCAGTACTTTCCTGCTCTGTCTCTTTTTCTGAAGCAGCGCTTTCTTCTGTGGAGGCGGCCGCTGTATCTGCCGCCGTTACTTCAGTTTCTTTATTTGACCCACAGCCCCCCTGCTGACAAGGCCGCGCACAGCGCTCCTGCTAAAATAACTGTCCTTACCCTAGATGCTTTCATATATTTCCCTTCTCTTGTTTTACCACCTTCAGGTTTCCTCTGTTTCTGGAGGAAGCTTTTTTTACCTGAGGAGCCTTTTCCTCCGCCGCCGTCTTTTTCCCGGCAGCCGTTTTCCTTGTTGTGGCAGACCTGCCTACTGCTGATTTACTTACTGCCGCTAAAGGCGTACATGTAAATACGCATACGCTTAAAGGAGGAAGATTAATAGTAATAGAATTTGCCTTTTCATTGATTTCTTCCTTTTTAGAAGCCTTGGCTCTTATATTGATTCTTCCCAGCCCTCCAAACTCCTTGGCATCACTGTTTAAAATCTCTTTATATCTGCCGGCAAAGGGAACGCCTACCTTAAATTTATCATGGGCCACTGTGTCAAAGTTGCAGACAAACATAAGCGTCTCTTCTTTTTTCTTAGTTTTCCTGATAAATACTAAAATGTTTTCTGCCGCATTGTTGCACTCAATCCACTCAAAGCCGTGAGGATGATAGTCCATTTCTGATAATGCAGGATACTCTGCATACAGCTTATTTAAGGCCTTCACATAGTCCCTTGTCTGTTTATGAATAGGGTAGTCTAAAAGCTCCCATTCCAGACTTGTATTTTCGTTCCATTCGTTCATCTGGCCAAATTCCTGGCCCATAAACAGCAGCTTCTTTCCAGGGTGTCCTATCATAAAGCCATATGCCGCTCTTAAATTGGCATATTTATCCTCCAAAGTAGCTCCCGGCATCTTGCCTGCCATAGAGCCTTTCCCGTGAACCACTTCATCATGGGAAAATACCAGAATAAAGTCTTCGCTGTAGGCATACAAAAGGCTGAAGGTCAGTTCCCCATAGTGATATCTGCGGAAATAAGGGTCGCACTGCATATATCCCAGAAAATCATTCATCCAGCCCATATTCCACTTATAGTCAAAGCCTAATCCTCCGTCCTTCACATCCCCAGTAATCTTAGGCCATGCCGTAGATTCCTCTGCAATCAGGACAGCTCCGTCCCTTCTCTTTTTAAATATGGAATTTAAATGCTTTAAAAACTCTACGGCCTCCAGGTTCTCATGGCCGCCGTATATATTGGCCACCCATTCGCCGTCATTTTTACCGTAATCCAAATACAGCATAGAGGCCACTGCATCCATGCGTATGCCGTCTGCATGATATTTTTCCGCCCAGAACATAGCGTTGGCAATCAGAAAATTCACTACCTGAGGCCTGCCGTAATTATAAATCAAGGTGCCCCAGTGAGGATGAGAGCCTTGTCTCGGGTCTTTATGCTCATATACGCAGGTACCGTCAAAAGCCGCCATTCCCCAGGCGTCCCTTGGAAAATGAGCCGGAACCCAGTCTAAAATCACGCCTATGCCCTGGCTGTGCATATAGTCCATAAAATACATAAAATCGTCAGGGGTTCCGTAACGGCTGGTAGGCGCATAGTAACCGCTGACCTGATATCCCCAGGAAGCGTCTAAAGGATGCTCCATCACCGGCATAAGCTCAATATGTGTGTAGCCCATTTCTTTTACATAAGCCGCCAGATCTTTGGCAATCTCCCTGTAGTTATAAAACTCTGAGCCTGTAATCTCCAGCCCGTCCCTATCCAGCAAATGCTCCTTTCTTTTCCAGGAGCCTAGATGCAGCTCGTAAATAGACATTGGCTTTTTCTTAGAATCTTTTTTAGCCCGCTCTGCCATCCACTCTTTATCATTCCATTGATATTTTCCAATATTCCACACAACGGAAGCTGTGTTTGGGCGAAGCTCTGCGTAATTGGCGTACGGGTCCGCCTTTAAAACAGGGTCTCCGTTCATTTTCTTAATTTCGTATTTGTAAATATCCCCTTCCTTCAATCCTGGAATAAACAGCTCGTAAACGCCGCTTCCCTCGTGAAGCTTCATCTGGTGACGTCTGCCGTCCCAAAGGTTAAAATCTCCTACTACGCTGACGCGCATAGCGCAGGGAGCCCACACTACAAACAGCACTCCCTCTACCTTATCTATAGTCATAGGATGAGCTCCCATTTTTTCATAGATCTGGTAATGAATTCCGGAAGCAAATTTTTTCAGATCAGAGTCTGTAAACTGAGAGGGGAAGGAATATGGATCATAAACTTCTTCCTGGCTTCCATTGTCGTAAGTTATCTGGAGAGTATAAGCGGCCGTTGTCTTCTTTGGAAGAAGAGCCGCGAAAAATCCTTCGTCATCTGCTAAGCTCATTGGATACACCTTTCCTGTGGACAATATTTTTACAGCCACAGCTTCCGCTGTAGGGATAAATGCCTGGATTAAAACCCCTTCCTCCAGAACATGACGCCCTAAAAGGTTTTCCGGATGTCTCGCCTCTGAATAGACCATTTCCTCAATACCTGCCCAATCCATTAAATCATATAATTTTTTATCCATATACAAACCCCCTTGGCTTAAAAATCTTGTACCTATTTTACCATTTTAGCTTTCATAATACAATCATTATGAAACTTTATTTTCTTGCGGCAGTTCCCCCCTCTTTCTCCAGCCGGCTTCTTCTGAAAGCCAGCATTAAGTCTACTACCCGGCCGTAGCTTTTTACTCCATCTGTCTGATGGTTGGCTTTTAGATATGTATCATTAATTTTATCTGCAGCCTCCGCAATCTTCCCCTCATAGCTTTCCCAAAAAGCATTATTTGCATAAATATCCTCCACAATTTTTGAATCCAGACGGCTGTACAGCTCTCTAAATCCGTCTATGTCCACAGAGGCCAGGGCATTGGTGGCATAAATCCAACCGGATAAATATCCGCTGTACTGATATATTTCACTGTCAGACCCAATACATGCCAAATAGCCTATAAAATTAGCTTCATCCTCTCTCATAAATCCCCTTAAATGGGACAGCTCGTGGCAGATTGTGTGGGGAATATTATATGGCGTCATATCCTGATTATAATTTGCTTCTATTGTAAACGGGGAATAAATACCTGCTAACTGCTGGATAGAAAGAATTTGTGAAATCATCACCGGCTTAGGTCTGGGGTAAAAACCGTTTAATGCAGAATATTGATCTCCCAAATTTCCCATAGCTTCCCTTCCTAAGGCAGCATACTCCCCTTCTGTCAGCCTTACCCCAGCGCTTTCCTTAAATTGATTTACCTGATCCGTCAGCTCTTCGCAAAGCTCATATAGCTCTTCCTTTGACGAGGGCCTGATTTGAAGATCTATGTACTGGGAAAATGGGATTCTGTAGTAATTAATTCCGCAATGAAAGGTATACAGAAAGAATATGCCGGTAATTAAAAGAAATGTTTTAGAGATAATTTTTCCCGGATGTTTAATATGTAAAATCCCATAGCCTACCCACAGTACAATCAAAATATAAATACCGATTTCTGAAAGGGAAAAAGGAAGCAGGCCGCTTAAACGCCCTACAGTAGAAACTAAAACAGGATAAATATTTTCCGCATACCAATTTCCAAACCCGGAAAGACTTCTGGCCCCTACTTGCCCAGCAAAGGACAGTCCTGCCAGAACGCCCCCTGCTATGTATGTTTTCTTTTCCTGTATTTTCATAAATTTCCCCCTTGTACACTAATAGTTACATTTAATGTTACCAGATTCTCCCCTGGTTTTCCATTCCATTTTTTTCTTATTCTATCTATATCCTAAAAACTTTCTTACTTTTCACAAAACCTCTTGCATCCCTTCAATTTCTCATATAAACTAAGAAAGTGCGTATTATGTAAATGATTTACTGCGCCTTGTATTTTATAAAATTATGTGTTTATAAGGAGTATTTCCATGAAAAACAAGTTTTCTTTGCATGAAGAGATTGTCAGCTGGATTAAGATTATTCTGACTGCTGCAGTGATCGCCTACATGCTGAACAATTTTGTAATAGCAAACAGTCGTGTTCCCACCAGTTCTATGGAATCTACGATTATGGCCCATGACCGTGTAATCGGTTCTAGGCTTTCCTATAAGTTTGGAGACCCTCAACGGGGAGATATTGCCATTTTCCTGTGGCCTGACGCGCCGGAGGGCGAGAAAATATATTATGTAAAAAGAATTATTGGTATGCCTGGAGATACTATTGATATTATAGGCTCTAATGTCTACTTAAACGGCTCCGATACGCCTTTAGACGAGCCTTATTTAAACGAGCCAATGGACCCTGAGGAGGTTCCCCTTCATTTTGAAGTTCCGGAGGACTCTTACTTTATGATGGGCGACAACAGAAATTATTCCTCTGACGCTAGAAGATGGAAAAACCACTATGTTTCCAGAGACGCCATGATTGCCAAGGTAATATTCCGGTATTTCCCCGGATTTAAAATGTTAAAATAGAAAAGAAGATGCCTGATTTCTCAGCCTAATAGTATTAGGGAACTTTAGGCAAAATGCACAAAAAGGGATACTGCTTTGAAGCGGTATCCTTTTTTCGCTCCAGGCGCCTTTGACTGCTTCTATAGAGTTCTAGCAATTATAACTTTTCTTGTAAGGATGGTGAAAAATGATGAAGCGTATTCTCTTTGTTGAAGATGATTTAAGTTTAATTAATGGTTTATCCTTTGCGGTGAAAAAGCAAGGATATGAAATTGATGTTGCCCGGACGAAGCTGGAAGCGGAAGGGCTATGGCCCAAGGGCAAATATGATCTGGCTATATTGGACGTATCACTTCCAGACGGTTCCGGCTATGACTTATGCAGGGAAATCCGCAGAACCTCAAAAATGCCGGTTATGTTTTTAACTGCAGCTGATGAAGAAACTAATATTATTATGGGGCTTGATATAGGCGGCGACGATTATATTACAAAGCCTTTTAAGCTGGCAGTATTCCTTTCCAGACTAAATGCGCTTTTACGGAGAAGTGAGAATTTTAGTCAAAGGGAAACAGAGTTAAATTCCAATGGCATAAGGGTACGGCTGTTACAGGGGGAGGTTTACAAAAATGGACTGCCTGTTGTTCTGACAGCCAGCGAATATAAGCTGCTGCGCCTTTTCATGGAAAATCCGGATATTGTTCTTTCGCCAGAACAGATTTTAAGTAAACTGTGGGACTGCAATGAAAATTACATTGACAGCAACGCCCTTACCGTCTATATCCGCAGATTGCGCACTAAAATTGAAGATAACCCGGCTAATCCGCAAAATATCGTAACTGTCCGGCGTATGGGCTACAAGTGGAATACTGGGAATTGAGGTGCGCTATGAATATATTGACAAACAGGAAAATAAAACAGCTTTTTTGCTGTCTGCTGTATTAATTTTTACAGCAATTTCTACAGCTCTTGTCAGACTGAAACCTCCAGCCATGGCGTTTTGGGTGTTTCTGTCCTCCGCAGGGATGGGGATTTCTGTATTTGTTATGATATATTTGTACTTTCTGGAACAGAATAAAATCATGGAAAGAGCCGTCGGACAAATCAGGGACTATCTCTCAGGGGAACGAGGCGCCCGGATTGAGTGTGACAGCGAAGGGGAATTATACCGTCTGTTCCATGAGGTTAATTATCTGACGTCCGTTTTAAATGCCCATGCAAAAAACGAAGAACAATCCAAAAAGTTTATGAAAGACACAATCTCCCATATTTCCCACCAGCTTAAAACACCCTTAGCCGCGTTGAATATTTATAATAGTCTTATGCAGGATGAAACGGCGGATATTTCTACATTAAGGGAATTTACAGAGCTTTCTGAACAGGAACTTGACCGGATTGAAACTCTTGTCCAGAACCTGTTAAAAATTGCTAAGCTGGACGCCGGGACAGTGGTAATCAATAAAGCGGTTGAAAATGTATCAGAAATGATGGGCTATATTCAGCGGCATTTTACCTGTCAGGCCAAGCAGGAGGGGAAAAAATTAATCTTTTCCGGCAATGATACGATTACATTATTCTGTGATTTGGACTGGCTGACAGAAGCGGTCAGCAACATTGTAAAAAATGCTTTTGACCATACAAAGGAAGGGGTGACAATCTATGTTCAGTGGCGTACTTTTGTCTCCACTGTTCAAATCATCATACAGGATAACGGACGGGGCATACACCCGGAGGATTTACCGCATATTTTTAAACGGTTTTACCGCAGCCGGTTTTCTAAGGACATACAGGGCGTTGGTCTGGGGCTTCCTTTGACAAAAGCTATTATTGAGGCCCATCATGGAACACTCGAAGTAGACAGTATATTAGACGTTGGCACTACTTTTACCGTTAATTTTCTGATTCCTACAAAATTGTAGGCTGTAAGTTATCTGATCGTAGGATTCATATGCTACTCTTTCCATATGAAAACAGAAAGAGGTGTGAGATAAAATGGATTTATTAGAAGTGAAAAATGTTTCTAAAACCTATGGGAATGGCGAGGCGGCCGTTCAGGCCCTAAAAAGCGCTGCCTTCTCTGTCCCCAAAGGTGAATTTGTGGCTATTGTTGGAGAATCCGGTTCTGGAAAAAGTACGCTTCTGAATATGGTGGGAGCTCTGGATACGCCTACCTCCGGCCAGGTGTTTATTGACGGAAGGGACATTTTTTCCATGAAAGAACCTAATCTGACAATCTTCCGCCGCAAAAATATTGGCTTTATTTTTCAGAGTTTTAACCTGATACCAGAATTAACCGTGGAGCAGAACATTATTTTTCCTGTATTGCTGGACTATCAGAAACCTAACCAAAAGTATCTGGAGGAGCTGCTTGCTGTTCTTAATCTGA